>NZ_FPCB01000039.1:0-68100 GCF_900116815.1 Methylobacterium sp. 174MFSha1.1
AGGACCAGCACCTGACCAAGGTCAGGCTTGCCGGCCCAGACTGTCTCGAAGATGGTTCAGCGGCCGGTCCGCGGGAGCGGCCGGCGCCGATGGGTGGTCGTATAGGCCCCGCGTTTTTCCCCGTCAACTCCTTTGTGAAGCTCTCGCGACAGGCCGCCGAGGCCCCTCCCCTCTCGTGCCCATCCCACCCTCCTCATGCGACGCGGGCGAGCTCGGTGCTGATGCTTGCGGGCGCCACATGGCCGGCCAAGCACGCAATCCTTGTATTACGTGAGCGCATGGATGCACATCGCCGTCGGAAGAAGCGACCCAGCACTATCCATGGCGCACAACTTTGTTTCTCCGGTGTAATTCTGTCGCATTCCCAAAAAGAAATATTGACCCGCAGCGCCCAAAGACGCATGGGCACGCACTCTGTCATCGGAGCCGATTAAATGCTGGACCAAGATCAAGAAACCAACCTGATTGAGCGCGCGGCCGACATCGTGTCGGCCTACGTGTCCAACAACTCCGTGCCGGTGGCCGAGCTGCCGGCCCTGATCAATGCGGTGCACCAGTCGCTGAGCCGGCTCGGCGATCCCCAGGCGGTCGAGGTGGAGAAGCCGGTCCCGCTGATGCCGGTCAAGAAGACGGTGACGCCGGACTACCTGATCAGCCTCGAGGACGGCCGCCAGTACAAGTCGCTCAAGCGCCACCTGTCGACCCGCGGGCTCACCCCCGAGGAGTACCGCCGCAAGTGGGGCCTGCCGCACGATTACCCGATGGTCGCCGCCAACTACGCCGCCCAGCGTTCCGAACTCGCCAAGAACAGCGGCCTGGGCCGTCGCCGCAGCGCCTGACGGCCGGTCCGCCAAAGCCGCGGGCGGAGGGAACTCCCGCCCGCGCAAAAAGGCCCCCGGATCTCGCGATCCGGGGGCCTTTCTCGTATCAGCAGCGGGTCGCGGCGATCAGTGCGCCACCACCCCGGAGGCGTCGTCGTCCGACCGGGCGGGCGAGGCCTTCGGCAGCGGCTCGTCCCAGTCGATCGCCACCGGCATGCGGATCAGCGCCCGTTCGAGAACCTGATCCATTCGCGAGACGGGGAAGATCTCGAGCCCGTTCTTCACGCTGTCGGGAATCTCCACCAGGTCCTTGGCGTTCTCCTCCGGGATCAGCACGATCTTGATGCCGCCCCGCAACGCCGCCAGGAGCTTCTCCTTGAGACCGCCGATCGGCAGCACCCGGCCGCGCAGGGTCACTTCGCCGGTCATGGCGATGTCGCGGCGCACCGGGATACCGGTGATGACCGAGACGATCGCCGTGGCCATGGCGATGCCGGCCGACGGCCCGTCCTTCGGGGTTGCCCCCTCCGGCACGTGGACGTGGATGTCCCGACGCTCGAAGAGCGGCGGCTCGACGCCGAAATCGACGGCCCGCGAGCGGACGTAGGACGCCGCCGCCGAGATCGATTCCTTCATCACGTCGCGCAGGTTGCCGGTGACCGTCATCTTGCCCTTGCCGGGCATCATGACGCCTTCGATCGTGAGCAGCTCGCCCCCGACCTCGGTCCAGGCCAGGCCCGTGACCACGCCGACCTGATCGTCGGTCTCGACCTCGCCGTAGCGGAACTTCGCCGGGCCGAGGAAGGTGTCGAGGTTGTCGGCCGAGACCGTCACGCTCTTCACCCCCGAGATCAGGATCTCCTTCACCGCCTTGCGGATCAGGTTCGAGATCTCGCGCTCCAGATTCCGCACGCCCGCCTCGCGGGTGTAGCGGCGGATCAGGAGCATCAGGCCGTCATCGGTGATCGACCATTCCTTCGGCTCGAGGCCGTGCTTCTTCAGCGCGCCCGGCATCAGGTGCTTGCGCGCAATCTCGACCTTCTCCTCCTCGGTGTAGCCGGCGATGCGGATCACCTCCATCCGGTCCAGGAGGGCCGGCGGAATGTTGAGAGTGTTGGCCGTCGTCACGAACATCACGTTCGACAGGTCGTAATCGACCTCGAGGTAATGGTCGTTGAAGGTCGCGTTCTGCTCCGGATCCAGCACCTCGAGGAGCGCCGCGGACGGGTCGCCGCGGAAATCCATGCCCATCTTGTCGATCTCGTCGAGCAGGATGAGCGGGTTCGAGGTCTTGGCCTTGCGCATCGACTGCACGATCTTGCCGGGCATCGAGCCGATATAGGTCCGCCGGTGACCGCGGATCTCGGCCTCGTCGCGCACGCCGCCGAGCGACATGCGGACGAATTCGCGTCCCGTGGCCTTCGCGATCGACTTGCCAAGCGAGGTCTTGCCGACGCCGGGCGGTCCGACGAGGCAGAGGATCGGGCCGGTGAGCTTGTTGGCGCGCTGCTGCACCGCCAGGTACTCGACGATCCGCTCCTTGACTTTGTCGAGGCCGAAATGGTCGGCATCGAGCATCGCCTGCGCGCCGGGCAGGTCCTTCTTGATCTTCGAGCGCTTGCCCCACGGGATGCCGAGCATCCAGTCGAGGTAGTTGCGCACGACCGTGGCCTCGGCCGACATCGGCGACATCTGGCGCAGCTTCTTCAGCTCGGCCAGCGCCTTGTCCCGCGCCTCCTTGGACAGCTTGGTCTTCTCGATCTTGTCCTCGAGTTCGGCCAGCTCGTCGCGGCCGTCCTCGTCGCCGAGTTCCTTCTGAATCGCCTTCATCTGCTCATTCAGGTAGTACTCGCGCTGGGTCTTCTCCATCTGCCGCTTGACGCGGGTGCGGATGCGCTTCTCGACCTGCAGCACCGAGATCTCGCTCTCCATCAGCGAGAGCACGCGCTCCAGCCTTTGGGCGACGGTCGGGATCTCGAGGATCGCCTGCTTGTCGGAGATCTTGACGGCGAGGTGCGAGGCGACAGTGTCGGCGAGCTTCGAGGGCTCGTCGATCTGGATCACCGCCGAGACCACCTCGGGCGAGATCTTCTTGTTGAGCTTGACGTAGTTCTCGAACTCCGAGATCACCGAGCGGGCGAGCGCCTCGGCCTCGATCTTGTCGCCGAGATCGTTCGGCAGCACCTCGGCGTCGGCGGCGTAGTACTCGTCCGAGCGGACGAAATCCTGGATCTTGGCCCGGCCGCCACCCTCCACCAGCACCTTCACGGTGCCGTCGGGGAGCTTGAGGAGCTGCAGCACGCTCGCCAGCGTGCCGATGGTGTAGATCGCGTCGGTGGCCGGGTCGTCGTCGGTGGCGTTGACCTGGGTGGCGAGCAGGATGTGGCGGTCGGTGCGCACCGCCTCTTCGAGGGCCCGGATCGACTTCTCGCGGCCGACGAAGAGCGGCACGATCATGTGCGGGAAGACCACGATGTCGCGCAGCGGCAGGACCGCGTAGGTTCCGCTCGTACCGGGGACGACGGGCTGGCGCGATTTCGGCTGGGTCATTGACTGACTTCCTTGTGTGGTGACGCCCAGATCCCTCCCCTCGTGGAGGGGGAAAGCAGGAGGAACGCTGGGGGCCGACCGGGCCGCGGGGGTCGGAAACGAGAGAGCGGCCGGGTCGCGGCACCGCACCTCGATTCGGTGAGCATGCGGCCGCCGCGTTGACTCTCAGGTGGCTCCTCAGGGTGCCGCTTTCAAGCACCGTGCCACCCGGCCGCATCCGGCCACTTCTCATGCAAGAGGCCGCCGTTTTCGCGGCGGCCTCCGGGTCACATTCAGGCGCTGGCGCTCGCCGGCGCGTCCTTGCCGCGGTCGCCGTGGATGTAGAGCGGCCGCGACTTGCCGTCGACGACCTCAGGCCCGATCACCACCTGCTCGACCGAATCGAGGCCGGGCAGGTCGTACATCGTCTCGAGCAGGATGCTCTCCAGGATCGAGCGCAGGCCGCGGGCGCCGGTCTTGCGCTCGATCGCCTTGCGGGCGACGAGGCTCAGCGCCTCCTCCTGGAACGTCAGGTCGACGTTCTCCATCTCGAACAGGCGCTGGTACTGCTTGACCAACGCGTTCTTCGGCTCCTGCAGGATCCGCTTCAGCGCGGTCTCGTCGAGGTCCTCAAGGGTCGCCAGGACCGGGAGACGGCCGACGAATTCGGGGATCAGGCCGAACTTCAGCAGGTCCTCGGGCTCGACGTTCCGGAAGATCTCGCCGGTGCGGCGGTCGTCCGGGGCCTGGACGGTGGCGCCGAAGCCGATCGAGGTGCCCTTGCCGCGGGCCGAGATGATCCGCTCCAGCCCCGCGAAGGCGCCGCCGCAGATGAACAGGATGTTGGTCGTGTCGACCTGCAGGAATTCCTGCTGCGGGTGCTTGCGTCCGCCCTGCGGCGGCACGCTGGCGACCGTGCCCTCCATGATCTTCAGGAGGGCCTGCTGCACGCCCTCGCCGGACACGTCGCGGGTGATCGACGGGTTGTCCGACTTGCGGGAGATCTTGTCGATCTCGTCGATGTAGACGATGCCGCGCTGCGCCCGCTCGACGTTGTAGTCGGAGGCCTGGAGCAGCTTGAGGATGATGTTCTCGACGTCCTCGCCGACGTAACCGGCCTCGGTCAGCGTCGTGGCGTCGGCCATCGTGAACGGCACGTCGAGGATGCGCGCCAGGGTCTGGGCCAGAAGCGTCTTGCCCGACCCGGTCGGGCCGATCAGCAGGATGTTGGACTTCGCCAGCTCGACGTCGTTGTGCTTGGTCGCGTGCGCCAGGCGCTTGTAGTGGTTGTGCACAGCCACCGACAGGACCTTCTTGGCAAAGTCCTGCCCGATGACGTAGTCATCCAGGACCCGCCGAATCTCCTTCGGGGTCGGTACGCCGTCCCGCGACTTCACCAGCGAGGACTTCGACTCCTCGCGAATGATGTCCATGCACAGCTCGACGCACTCATCGCAGATGAAGACGGTCGGGCCCGCGATCAGCTTGCGAACCTCGTGCTGGCTCTTGCCGCAGAACGAGCAGTACAGCGTGCTCTTCGAGTCGTTGCCGCCAGCCTTGCTCATATGGGTCTCCAAGTCCCCGATCGGTCCCGCCCCGGGGGCACGACCGCATCGCTTTTAGATAGTGGCGCCCGGCTAAAGAAACAGTCACCGCCTCCCGCGCGCCGGGCGCCCGACGCAGAATCGCGATGCAAACACGCAGCCACCGCCGGATCAATCCCGCGGATGCGACAGGCTTCCGCCAAATGGCCGCATCGGGGATCCGCCTTCCGGAGCGGTGACCTCCCGCCGGGGGAGGTCCAGCAATGCGGGACCCTCCGGCGGGAGGCCCTGTCGTCAGGCCTGCGCCGGCGCCTCGGCCCGCTTCTGCAGCACCTCGTCGATCAGGCCCCACTCCTTGGCCGCGTCGGCGGTCATGAAGTTGTCGCGCTCCAGGCCCTGCTCGATCGCCTCGTACTCACGGCCGGTGTGCTTCACGTAGATCTCGTTGAGGCGCCGCTTCAGGGCCTCGATCTCGCGGGCGTGGATGAGGATGTCGGTGGCCTGGCCCTGGAAGCCGCCGGAGGGCTGGTGCACCATGATCCGGGCGTTCGGCAGGGCGAAGCGGTGGCCGGCCTCGCCGGCGGCCAGCAGCAGCGAGCCCATCGAGGCGGCCTGGCCGACGCAGAGCGTGGCGACCGGGCAGCGGATGAACTGCATCGTGTCGTAGATCGACAGGCCGGAGGTGACCACGCCGCCCGGCGAGTTGATGTAGAAGGAGATTTCCTTCTTCGGGTTCTCCGCCTCAAGGAACAGCAGCTGCGCCACGATCAGCGACGCGGAGTAATCCTCGACCGGGCCGGTCAGGAAGATGATGCGCTCGCGCAACAGGCGCGAATAAATGTCGAAGGCGCGCTCGCCGCGGCTCGACTGCTCGACCACCATGGGGACGAGCGCGCTGTTGTAATAGTCGACCGGATCTCTCATCTCGATGGCCCTCTGAACGGAACCCGGCCGCCTCGGGGCGGCCGGGGTAGCGGCGGAAACGAACGACCTCGCAGGCCCCGTCCCCGCCGCCCGTTCGGGGCCGGACGAGGATCAGGCCGGGTTGGACTCACCCGCGGGAGCAGCCTCGGCCGTCTCGGCCTTGGGCGCGTCGGCCTTGGCCGCTTCGCCCTTGCTGCTGTCCTCGGCGTCGTCCTCGTCGGCGAACAGCGCCTCCTTGGAGACGGGCTCCTCGACCAGTTTGACCTGACCGAGGACGTGGTCAACCACCTTCTCCTCGAACAGCGGGGCACGCAGCTCGGCGAGCGCCTGCGGGGTCTTGCGGTAGAAATCCCAGACCTGCTGCTCCTGGCCGGGGAACTGACGGACGCGGGCGATCAGGGCCTGATTCACCTCGTCGTCCGAGACCTTGATATCGGCGCTCTCGCCGGCCTGCGCAAGCACCAGACCGAGGCGCACGCGGCGCTCGGCGATCCGGCGGTACTCCTCGCGCGCCTTCTCCTCCGTGGTGTCCTCATCCTCGAAGGTCTTGCCGCGATTCTTCAGGTCCTGCTCGACCTGGGCCCACACGGCGGCGAATTCCTGGTGGACGAGGCTCGGGGGCAGCTCGAAGGAGTAGCGGCTGTCGAGGGCGTCGAGCAGGCCCTTCTTCAGCTTCTGGCGCGAGGCCGCCTCGTACTCGCGGCCCATGGTGGTGCGCACGGCGTCCTTGAGGGCGTCGAGCGAGTCCATGCCGAAGTTCTTGGCGAGCTCGTCGTCGATCGTCAGCTCACCCGGGAACTGGATGGCCTTCACGGTGACGTCGAACTCGGCCTCCTTGCCGGCGAGGTGCGCGGCGCCGTAATTCTCCGGGAAGGTGACCTTGACCAGGCGCTCGTCGCCGACCTTGGCGCCGAGCAGCTGGTCCTCGAAGCCGGGGATGAAGGTGTTCGAGCCGAGGTCGAGGTTGATGTCCTCGCCGGTGCCGCCCTCGAACGGGGTGCCGTCGATCCGGCCGGTGAAGTTGATGGTCAGGCGGTCGCCCGACTCGGCGTACTGGCCCTCGGGACGGTCCGTGAACGGGCGGTTGGCCGAGGCCATCCGCTCGATCGTCTCGTTGACCTCCTCGTCGGAGGGGGTGACGACCTGCTTGGTCAGGCTCACGTCCGAGAGGTCGACGAGGTCGAAGCTCGGCATCACCTCGAGGGCAACCTTGAACGAGAGATCGCCCTTGGCGTCGAGCGCCTTCTCGATCTCGTCCTTGTCCTCGGGCATCTGGACCTGGGGCTCGAGCGCGAGCTTGAGCTTGTTGTCCTCGACGATCTTCTGGTTGGCCTCGGTGACGGCGTTCTGGACGACGTCGGCCATCACGGAGCGGCCGTAGACCTTGCGCAGGTGGGCGACCGGCACCTTGCCCGGGCGGAAGCCCTTGATCTGCACCTTGCCCTTGATCCCGTCGAGCTCGGTCGCCAGCCGGCTCTCCAGCTCGGCCGCGGGCAGAACCACCTGGAATTCGCGCTTCAGCCCCTCGGCCTTGATCTCGGTCACCTGCATCGTCGTCATTCCGCCTTGCACCTTCGAATCCGGCTTGGCTGCGGGCCCGGACGGCGGCTGCCGTGCGACGGGACCGTCAGGACAAGGAGCCGGCCCTGCTGCTTGAACCCAATCCGTCGTGTCGCCTGGCGGAGGTGGTGCGGGCGGAGGGGCTCGAACCCCCACGACTCTCGTCACTGGAACCTAAATCCAGCGCGTCTACCAATTCCGCCACGCCCGCGACGCTCGCGCCCGAGGCCTGACGCACCCGGGCGCGGCTCTATAGCATGGTGTATCGGCCACGCAGCAAGAATTTTAGGCCACGCCTCGCCCCGCGCCGGCAGCCCGGCTACAAGGCGGGTCCGCCCGGGGGCCGCTCGCGCCCGAAGCGAAAACGATCTCCGTTCAGCGAGGTGCCATGCCGTCGTCCCTGCCGCCCTCGCGCCGCGCGCTGCTCGCCGGCGCCGCCCTCTCCCTCGCGCCGGCGCTCGCCCGGGCGCAGGGCGGCACGCAATCCCAGATGGCGCCGGGAGCGGCGGAGGGCAAGCGCCTGACGGCACTCCCCGCCAAGGCGCGGATCAAGCCGGAGCCGGCGCCCGAGACCCCGGTCTGGGCCTTCGACGGACAAGCGGCGCCGCCGGTCCTGCGCGTCAAGCTCGGCGAGACCGTCCGCCTGCGGCTGGAGAACAAGACCGAGCGGCCGCTGTCGCTGCACTGGCACGGGGTGCGCAACCGCAACGCGATGGACGGGGTCGGCGGGGTCACCCAGAGCCCGGTCGCACCGGGGGCGAGTTTCCTCTACGAGTTCGCCCCGCCGGATGCCGGCACCTTCCTGATCCGCCCGCTCGTCGTCGGCGGGTCGAGCGAGCCCGCCGGGCGGGGGCTCGCCGGCCTCCTGGTGGTCGAGGAGGCGAAGGCCCCGGTCGTCGACCGCGACGTGCCGCTGGTCCTGCAGGATTGGCGCCTTGAGGCCGACGGGACGCTCGCGCCCTTCGGGCAGGCCGCCTTCGCGGCGAGCTCGGGCCGGCTCGGCAACGCGCTCACCGTCAACGGCAGGCCGGCGCCGGAGGTGATCGAGGCCGCGCCCGGCACCCGCCTGCGGCTGCGGCTGGCCAATGCCTGCAACGCCCGGGCGACCCGGATCCGCTTCGACGGCCTCAAGGCCTGGGTGGCGGCGGTCGACGGACAGCCGACCGACACCTTCGAGCCCCTGCGGGCCACCCTCCCCTTCCAGCCCGGCACCCGCTACGACATCTTCCTCGACGTGCCGGCGGCCTCCGAGCCGGCGGGCGCCGTGGTGGCGCTGATCGGGCCGGGCATGCCGCTCGCCCGCATCGTCGCCAAGGGCGAGCCGGTCGCCGCCCGACCCGCCGTGGCGCCGATCGGCGAGAACAAGCTGCTGCCGCCGGAGATCAAGCTCCAGAACGCCTTCCGACGCGACATCACCATCGCGGGGGGCGCGGTGTTCGACAAGGGAAAGCCCGAGGCGGCCCCGGCCTTCACCGGCGACCCGAGCCGGATCTGGACGCTCAACGGCGCCGCCGGCCGGGTGGAGAATCCGCCCCTGTTCTCGGTCAAGCGCAACACCGCCGTGGTGCTGGCGCTCACGAACACCACCGCCTTTCCGCAGTCGCTGCACCTGCACGGCCACGTCTTCCGGTTGCTGCACCCCCTCGACGACGGCTGGGAGCCCTACTGGCTCGACACCTTCCAGCTGCTGGAGGGCCGCACCGCCCGCATCGCGTTCCTCGCCGACAATCCCGGCCGCTGGTTGTTGAGCGCGACGGCTCTGGAGCGGTTCGATACCGGCCTGTGGGGCTGGTTCGAGGTGAGCTGAGCGCCTGTCCGGGCCGGCGCCGCGCCGGCCCGAGACTGCGTCCGGCGGTCGCAGGCCTGCTGCCGCATGAGCAAAGGCCACGCTTTCAGCGATGTATTCAAGTCCTTGCCGGCGCCCGATTTACCGGCGCTTGCTTCGAGCTGGGCAGCAACGCGATCAAGAGAATGTGTTAACGTGAGCCAATGCATCGGGCGGATGCTTGGAGCATGCTGGCGCACCCGCAGCGCAAGAATGGGCTGCAGCGCATCGATGAGGTTCCCAGCATGGAACATCAGCCGCTTCGCCACATCCGTGACATCGCCGACGTCGAAACGGTCCCGGCCCTGCTCGAAGGGGCCCTCCTTGAGGGCCGCCGGGCCAGGCTTGAGCGCTTCGCCGAGATCCTCGAACGCGATCCGGGCCGCAGCTTCATCACCCTGGAGGAGATCGAGTTCGTGCCCCGCAAGCAGCGGGCGGCGATCCGGGCCGACAACTCGCCGCTCGCTTTCGCCTATGCCGATCCGGTCCTGCGGGCGAGCGGGCTCACCGGCGACACGTTCGGGGAGGCCCGCAGCTTCTTCGAATTGAGCACCGGCGAGGCCCACACCCTGCTCTGCTCGTGCGTGAACGGGCGCACCGTCAAGGCCGGGCCGACCGCCAAGCGCCTGCGCCGCCTCGCCGCCCGCCGGCCCGGCCTGTGGCTGGCCTATGGCTGCGCCGCCGGCTTCGTCGCCCTGCCGGGGGCGATGTACCTGTTCGGCTGACGCCCGAGCCCTTAACGGAAAAAGGCCGCCCGTCGGGGGCGGCCTTTTTCATGGTGCGATCTGCACCCCCAAGATCACTTGATCTTGGTCTCCTTGAACTCGACGTGCTTGCGCGCGATCGGGTCGTACTTCTTGAACGACAGCTTGTCGGTCTTCGTCCGCGAGTTCTTCTTCGTGACGTAGAAGTAGCCGGTGTCGGCGGTCGAGAGCAGCTTGATCTTGATGGTGACGGCCTTGGCCATGGCGCGACCTCTTCTGGATGTTGGGTGTTGCGCCCGGAGGACCGAAACGCAAAACGGCCGGGCAGGCCCGGCCAGAACGCGGCGCCTTCCTGCCCCATCGCCTCCCGGGCGTCAAGCCCGGGCGACCGTGGGCCGCGGTCCGAGGGCTGGGGTCCAAGGGCTGAGGTCCAAGGACTGAGGTCAGGGTGCAGCCCGGACCATCCGCCCGCCGACCACCGCGAGATAGGCGACGAACAGCAGCACCAGCGACCAGGCGAAGCCGTGCGGCGAGGCGAGGTCCATGCCGCCGCCGACCAGCGGCGGTCCCAGCACCAGCCCGATATTGTAGAGCACCAGGAAGGCCGCGTTGGCTCCAGCGAGCGCCGCGCCGTCGAAGCGGGCGCCGAGATGCGCGAGGCCGACGGTGTAGAGCGTGCCGGCGATGCCGCCCCAGGCGAACAGGATCGCGGCGAGCAACCAGGGATCCTCGGCCCCGAGCGGCAGGGCCGCCGCCCCGACCGCGCCGAGGAAGGCCGCGGCGAGCAGCACCCGGCGCTTGTCGACCTTGTCGGCGAGGAACCCGACGGGAATCTGGAACAGCACGTTGCCGAGCGCCGCGAGGCTGACGAGACCCGCCGCCTGCTCGGCGGTGAGGCCGAGCCGCAGGCCGTAGATCGGCAGGATGGCGAAGCCCCCGGTCTCGACCGCGCCGTAGACGAGGGCCGCGAGCGTCGCCGAGGGCGCGACCCGGAGGTAGCCGAGGAAGCCCCGCCCGCCCTTGTGCGGGATCTCCGGCGAGAGCCCGCGGGCCATGACGAGGGGTAGCGCCCCGGCGCAGAACAACGCCGCGCCGGCGAGGTAGGGCGGCCAGCCGGTGGTGCCGAGGACGCGCAGCAATCCAGGCCCGATGGCGAAGCCGAGCGCCAGCACGGTGGCGTAGACCCCCATCACCAGGCCGCGCCGCGCGGGCGGTGCCGCCTGGTTGATCCAGAATTCGGAGAGGACGAACAGCACGCCGAGCGCCGCCGAGAACACGAAGCGCAGCGGGAACCACCAGGCGAAATCGTGGATCGCCCGGAAGCCGAGGAGCGCCAGCGCCCCGACCGCGATGGCGCCGAGCAGGAGCGGCATGACGCCGAGGCGCGCCGCCACTCGCGGCACGAAGGGCAGGACGACGATGCTCGCCACCCCGGCGATCGCCGTGTTGACGCCGATCCAGGTGTTGGACAGGCCCATCCGCTCCATCTCGAGCGAGAGGAGCGGGATCGACAGGCTGAGCCCGATGCCGACCACCGCCACGCATGTGATGGCGGCGGCGATGGCCGCGAGGCGCGCGGGCCCGAACTCCGGTTCAGTTGTGAGGATCGTCATGATGGGGGTGGCCGTGAGGACCGGCCCATATGGACCAGCGGAGCACCGAAAGCCAGCCCCGCCCGAAACCTCAGTGTCCGGTTTCCGCCAGACTCACTCAGACAAACCAGTGAAACGCGGGATCCCCTCTCCCGTGTGGGAGAGGGGTAGGGGTGAGGGTGCTACGTTTCCGTAGAATGCGCCGAGCGTTGAGCTGCCAGCACGACGCTCAGTGTTTCACACTGAAGCGTGTCACCCTCACCCCCGGCCCCTCTCCCACTCGAGAGAGGGGAGATGTCCTCACCTTTATTCGAAGCGACCAAGGAGACGTCGGATTACAGTTCTTCCCGCGTATGCTCGCCATCCACATCGCGGAAGAACGGCACCGGCAGCATCGGGCTGAATCCCGCCGCGAGCCGCGCCTCCAGCTCGTCGAGCACGATCGACGTGATGCGCGGCAATTCGAGCTTGCGCGCCGCCGCGAGATCGACCCAGGCGAGCTCGGTCAGTTCCGAATCGGGACCGACGACGCCGGGGGTCTCGGCCACCACCGCCTCGCGGTCGACGGCGAAGAAGCGGGTGTCGAAGCGCTTGGGCCGGGAGGGCGGGGTGATCGCCCGGGCGACGAATTGCAGCAATTCGAGGTCGGGCATCACCCCAGCCTCGCGGAAGGCGGCCCAGGCGCCGGGCGGCGCCGTCTCGGGCGGCCCATAATCGAGGGAGCCGATCATCAGGCCGGTCTCCTCGTAGGTCTCGCGGATCGCCGCCAGCGCCAGCACCCGGCCGAGATGGAACAGCGGCGGATGGACCTGCTCGGCCAGGGCGGCTTCGGCGCGGTCGTTGAGGGTGCCGGCCACCGGCATCGAGCGGTCGCCGAGCTCGATCCGGCCGCCGGGAAAGACGAACAGGCCGGGCATGAACTTGTGGCCGGCATGGCGCCGGCCCATCAGCACCTTCGGCTCGTCGCCGGAGCGGTCGAGGATGATCAGCGTCGCGGCGTTGCGGATCCGCAGCGGCCGCGTCTTCCGCTCAGGAGCCGATGCTCCGTCCGTCGGTCCTGCCATCCCGCGTCTCCGTCTCGTCCTGGGCCGGATTGTCCTGGGCCGGATTGTCCACCGGCCGGGCCTGGGCGCGGCGTATCGCGGAAAAGCCGTGCATGCCAAGGGCATATTGCAGCCCGACCACCGCCCCCTTGGTCGGCTGGAGCAGCGCGAGCGAGGCGATCAGCGCCAGGCCGGGCCAGAAGGTCATCTGGAACCAGAGCGGCACGTCGAGGCGCATCTCGGTCTCGAGGATCCCGATGCCGGCGAGATGGCCGACGACGAAGATGACGAGGTAGGGCGGCAGATCGTCGGCGCGGTGGTGGTGCAGCTCGATCCCGCAGGCCTCGCAGGTCTCCCGCACCTTGAGGAAACGGCCGAACAGCCGGCCCTCGCCGCAATGCGGGCAGCGGTTGCGAAAGCCGCGCCACATCGCCAGGGCCCAGGAAGGACCCGCGCCCGAAGGGGTGGCGGGCTCGGCGGCGGGACCGGCGTGGATCTCGATCATGCGCGTCTCCCGCGGCGCTTGGTCAGGCTGTCCCGGGTCGCCGGGGCGGGCCTCCCCTTGCGCGGTCCACCGCGGGCCGGGGCGGGGGCAGACGTGCGGCCACCGCCGGCGATCGCGAAGCGCAGGGCGCCTGCCACCGGGGCGGCCTCCATCAGCTCCACCTCGACCTTGTCGCCGAGGCGGAAGGTCTGGCGGGTGCGCTCGCCGACGAGGGCGTGGCGGCCCTCCTCGTGACGAAAATACTCGGCGCCGAGCGTCGAGATCGGCACGAAGCCGTCGGCTCCGGTCTCGTCGAGCTTGATGAACAGCCCCGAGCGGGTCACGCCGGAGACCTGGCCGGAAAAGGTCGCGCCGACCCGGTCGGCGAGATGGTGGGCGATCAGACGGTCGATGGTCTCGCGCTCCGCCGCCATGGCACGGCGCTCGGCGGCCGAGATCTGCTGGCCGATCTGGGCCAGGTCCCCGCCCTCCATGTCCGGCGGCAGGCCGTCGGAGCCGAGCCGCAGCGCCCGGATCAGGGCGCGGTGCACGATCAGGTCGGCGTAGCGCCGGATCGGCGAGGTGAAGTGAGCGTAGCGGCGCAGAGCCAGGCCGAAATGCCCGGCATTGTCCGCGGCGTAGACGGCCTGGGCCTGCGAGCGCAGAACCACCTCGTTGAGGAAGAGCTGGTGCTCGCTGCCCTCGACCATGCCGAGGATGCGGTTGAACAGGGCGGGCCGGAGGTTCGCCTCCTTCGGCAGCTTCAGGCCGATCGAGGCCATGACCTCGCCGAGGGCCCGCATCTTCTCGAGCGAAGGCTCGTCGTGGACGCGGTAGATCAGCGGCTGGCTCTTCGCCTCCAGGATCTCGGCCGCCGCGACGTTGGCCTGGATCATGAACTCTTCGATCAGCCGGTGCGCCTCCAGGCGCTCCGGCACGATCACCCGGTCGACCCCGCCCTCGGCGTTCAGGATCACCTTACGCTCAGGCAAGTCGAGGGCGAGCGGTCCCCGTGCGTCGCGGGAAGCGGCGAGCGCCCGGTAGGCGTCCCAGAGCGGGCGGAGCACCGGCTCCAGGATCGGGCCCGTCACCTCGTCGGGCCGGCCGTCGATCGCAGCCTGTGCCTGCGCGTAGGCGAGCTTCGCGCGCGAGCGCATCATCACGCGGTGGAGGCTGTGGCGCAGCTTCCGCCCCTCCGCCGTCACGGTCATGCGGACGGCGAGCGCCGGTCTTTCCTGGCCGGGGCGCAGGGAGCAGAGGTCGTTCGAGATCCGCTCGGGCAGCATCGGCACCACCCGGTCGGGGAAGTAGACCGAGTTGCCGCGCAGCAAGGCCTCGCGGTCGAGGGCGGAGCCGGGCCGGACGTAAGCCGCGACGTCGGCGATCGCCACCGTGACGACGAACCCGCCCGGATTGGCCGGATCGGGATCCGGCACCGCCATCACGGCGTCGTCGTGGTCCTTGGCGTCCGGCGGGTCGATGGTGACGAGAGGCAGGTCGCGCCAATCTTCTCGGTCATTTGCCTCGCGACCGTCGAGTCCGACCTCGCGGGCGGCATCCGCCTCCGCCAGCACCTCGCGCGGGAAGACGTGCGGGATGCCGTGGGCGTGGATGGCGATCAGGCTGACCGCCTTCTCGGAGCCGAGGCTGCCGAGGCGCTCCTTGACGCGCCCTTGCGTCAGCCCGAACCGGTCCTCGCGGCCGAGGATCACGGTGACGAGGTCGCCGTCCAGCGCGTCGCCCTCCCCGCCCGGCGGCACCGCGATCTCGCGCCCCTGCGCCTTCTTGTCGACGGGCACGATCCGCCCGCCGCCGGTCGGCAGCGCCCGGAACACCCCGAGGGTCTCGGCCTTGTTGCGGCCGATCACCTTGATGACCCGGCCGAGATAGCGCCCGGGCGTGTCGCCGTCGGGCTCGATCTTCAGGAGCGCCCGGTCGCCGGTGCCGGGGGCCGGCCCGTCGGCGCGGCGCCCGCGCGGCATCAGCACGGTGATGAGGGGCGCGGGCCCGGCCTCCGGATCCCAATTCGCCGGCCGCGCGACCAGCTCGCCGTCGCGGTCGCGGCGGGTGTCGATGTCGGCGACGACGACCGGCGGCAGGCTTCCGGCCTTGCGCAGACCGGCGCGGTCCTTCTCGATCGCGCCGTCCTCCTGCATTTCCTTGAGCAGACGCTTCAGCTCGATCTTGTCCGCGCCCTTGATGCCGAAGGCCTGGGCGATCTCGCGCTTGCCGACCTTCTGGGGCGAGTCCTCGATGAAGGCGAGCACGGCCTCGCGGGTGGGCAGGACGGCGTGCGCCGGCTTCGGGTGGAGTCCCTTGGGATGAAGTCTCTTGGCCAACAGGTCGATCCAGGCGGCGGAACGCGACGGCTCCCCGACGGGCAAGCCGCGGCCGCTGCCCGGAAATATGGGATGAGTGCGGCCGCGGGGCAACGTGGTGGGTGCGGCGATCCCCCGTCGCCCCCGGGATCATGAGAGCCTGCTCGCGGTGACCGGCCGGATTGCAACCCGCTTCGTCGCGGGATGACGAGGAGACATGTCGCCTTCTATGCGAGATCAACTCGCCCGACGAATCGACCGGATTGATGATCGATCATCGTCGACCGACGTCAAGCCCTGATCATGGAACAGATTTTCTCATCCTTATGCCGTTGACGCTGCGGCGTCCAGGCCGGCTGATTGTCCGTGACCGAATCGGTCCGGACGATCCAGACGCCATGACCCAGCCTTCCACGATCAAGACTTTCGCCGCCAAGACCTTCGCCACCGAGACTTTCTCCGGGCGGAGTTCCACCGCCCTCAGCCGGCGCCGGCTGTTCCAGTCGGGCGCAGTCCTGGCCGGGGCCGCCCTCGGCAGCCGGGTCCCCGGTGCGGCGGCTCTGGAGGGGCCGCAGCCGCGCGGGCTCGACGCCTTGGCCCGCGACCTGCGCGCCCTGGGCAGCCGGCTGATCCGCCCCGGCGAGCCGGGCTTCCTGGTCGCCGCCTGGCCGAATAACGGCCGCTGGGCCGACGTGCTGCCGCTGGCGATCGCGATGTGCACGAGCGACGAGGCCGTGCGGCTCTGCATCGGCTGGACGCGCCAGGAGCGTCAGACCTTCGCGGTGCGCTGCGGCGGGCACAATTATGCCGGCTTCTCGACCACGCAGGGCCTGCTGATCGACGTCAAGCCGATGAGCCGGATCGCGTTCGACCCGGCGACCGGCCTGGTGACGATCGGAGCCGGTGCCAGCAACCAGGACATGGCCGACGCCTTCCGGGCCAGCGGCCTCGCCGTCCCCTCCGGCCGCTGCCCGACGGTGGGGATCAGCGGGCTCGTGCTCGGCGGCGGCTGGGGCTTCTCGGCGACGCGCAACGGCCTGACCTGCGATGCCCTGCGGGCGACCGACGCGGTGACGGCGGACGGCACGCTGCATCGCGGCGTCGGCGGGACCGGGGCGGACACGAACCTGTTCTGGGCCGCCCGCGGCGGCGGCGGCGGCAACTTCGCCGTGCACACCTCCTTCACCTTCGAGCCGCACCCGGTCTCCGACGTGACGGTGTTCAACATCGTCTGGCCGGCCAAGCACCAGATCGAGTTGATGCTGGACCTGCAGGACATCCAGCTGGCGAATCCGCACCTGATCTCGACCCGCAGCAAGCTCGTGCCGATGACCGGCGCCCGGGTGACGCGCGGCGAGCTGCAGGTGCAGACCCTCGGCCAGTTCTTCGGCCCGCCGGACCAGTTGCGGGCGCTCCTCGACCGCCCGCTTTCCCGGTCGAAGCCGGTCGTCGCCGAGATCAACGGCATGAACTACTGGAGCGCACGGGACTACCTCGTCACTGACGATCCGGGCGGCCTGTACGACATCCGCTCGAGCTACGTCGCGGGCCGGCTCGGCGGCGATGCGCTCGACACGATGATCCAGTGGATGGAGCGGTGGCCCGGCGGCTCGCTGCTGCAGCAGAACATGGGCATCCTTTTCGCGGCCGGCGGCAAGGTGAAGGAGGTGGGGGCCACCGACACAGCCTATGTCCACCGCGATTCCGACTTCATCCTGGAGATGGAGGCGTCGTGGAGCCCGCTCGACACGCCGGACACGGTCGAGCGGCAGCAGGCTTGGCTCACCGAATACTTCGCGGCAATGCAACGCTTCGTGCGGCCGCAATCCTACGTCAACTTCCCGAGCCGCGACCTGCCGAACTGGCTCAACGCCTATTACGGCCGCAACGTCGCCAGGCTGTGCGAGGTGAAGCGGCAATACGATCCGGACAACGTGTTCAACTTCCCGCAGAGCATCCCGCTCAAGCCGCCCGCCTGAGCGCGGCGCCCGGCCTCCGCCTCACCCGGTGGAGGCCGACTTGCGGATCCGCTCGATCGCCGCATCGACGTCGAAACCCGGCCCGGCGACGGCGTCGAGCGGGAGCGGGCAGGCCTGCGGCATCGTCAGCGAGACCTGGGTCTCGTCGGGCCGCAGGTCCGGCGCCTCGGCCTCGCGGACGGCCAGCGTCCAGATCCCGTCGAGCTTGAGGCCGGAGAGGTCCTGGGTCCGGAGACGCCCGTGCAGCGCGACCGCTTCGCGGCGCCAGGCGGCGAGGCGGGCCTCGTCGGCGATCAGGGCGGACTTGACCAGGGTGGCGAGGAGCGCGCGCAGGGTCGCGGCGGGGGAGGTCGGATCGGTCATCGGGACTCCGGAGCGTCACGCGGCAGCGCCGCAAGCCGGATGCCAAAAAGGAAGGGGCCGGATCGCTCCGGCCCCCGTCTCTTGCCCAGTGCCGATTGCGGCTCAGAGCGAGTAGTAGTTCACGAACTCGATCGGGTGCGGGGTCATTTCGTACCGCATCACCTCGGTCATCTTCAGCTCGATGAACGAGTCGATGAAGTCGTCGTTGAACACGCCGCCGGCCTTGAGGAACTCGCGGTCGGCGTCGAGGCTGTTGAGCGCCTCACGGAGCGAGCCGCACACGGTCGGGATCTCCTTGAGCTCCGCCGGAGGCAGGTCGTAGAGGTCCTTGTCCATGGCCGGACCGGGATCGATCTTGTTGTTGATGCCGTCGACGCCGGCCATCAGCATCGCGGCAAACGCCAGGTAGGGGTTCGCCATCGGGTCGGGGAAGCGGACCTCGACGCGCTTGGCCTTCGGCGAGGTCGTCCACGGAATCCGGCACGAGGCCGAGCGGTTGCGGGCCGAGTAGGCCAGCAGCACCGGCGCCTCGTAGCCCGGGACCAGCCGCTTGTAGGAGTTGGTCGACGGGTTGGTGAAGGCGTTGAGCGCCTTGGCGTGCTTGATGATGCCGCCGATGTACCACAGGCACTCTTGGCTGAGGTCGGCGTACTTGTTGCCGGCGAAGACCGGCTTGCCGTCCTTCCAGATCGACTGGTGGACGTGCATGCCCGAGCCGTTGTCGCCGTAGACCGGCTTCGGCATGAAGGTCGCGGTCTTGCCGTAGCTCTGGGCGACGTTGTGGATGCAGTACTTGTAGATCTGCATCTGGTCACCCATCAGGGTGAGCGTGTCGAACTTCATGCCCAGCTCGTGCTGAGCGGACGCCACCTCGTGGTGGTGCTTCTCGACCTTGACGCCCATCGACTGCATGGCGGCGAGCATCTCGCCGCGCATGTCCTGGGCCGAATCCTGCGGCGGGACCGGGAAGTAGCCGCCCTTGATCTGGACGCGGTGGCCGAGGTTGCCGCCCTCGTACTCGGTCTGGCCGTTGATCGGCAGCTCGACCGAATCCAGCTTGAAGCCGGTGTGGTACGGGTCGGCGGAGAAGCGCACGTCGTCGAAGACGAAGAACTCGGCCTCGGGGCCGACGAAGATGGTGTCGCCGATGCCGCTCGCCTTGACGAAGGCCTCGGCCTTCTTGGCGATGCCGCGCGGATCGCGGCCGTAGGGCTCGCCGGTCACCGGCTCGAGCACGTCGCAGACGATCGACATGGTCGAGGCCGAGAAGAACGGATCCATGCAGGCGGTCGCCGGATCCGGCATCAGCAGCATGTCGGACTCGTTGATCGCCTTCCAGCCGGCGATCGACGAACCGTCGAACATCGTGCCCTCGGCGAAGATGTCCTCGTCGACCAGCGACACGTCGAAGGTGACGTGCTGCCACTTGCCCCGCGGATCGGTGAAGCGGAAATCGACGTACTTGACGTCGTTTTCCTTGATTTCCTTGAGGACGTCCGTCGCGGTCTTAGACATTCTCGTCTGATCCCTTCCTAGAACGGCGTTTTGGCCGCCATGAAGCCGCGGTCCTGGGGGTCAGGCCGCGGTTTTCGTCGCTGCAGAGAAGGCAGTGCCGTCAGATCGCGTCTCGGTCAGATCGCGTCCTGGCCGGTCTCGCCGGTGCGGATGCGGATGGCTTCCTCGATCGAGGAGACGAAGATCTTGCCGTCGCCGATGCGGCCGGTCTGGGCCGACTTGCGAATCGCCTCGACGGCGCCGTCCACCAGCGTATCGGGCAGCACGATCTCGAGCTTCACCTTGGGCAGGAAGTCGACCACGTACTCGGCGCCCCGGTAGAGCTCGGTATGGCCCTTCTGGCGGCCGAAGCCCTTGGCCTCGATCACCGTGATGCCCTGGAGGCCGACCTCCTGCAGCGCCTCCTTCACCTCGTCGAGCTTGAAGGGCTTGATGATCGCTTCGATCTTCTTCATGCCGGGCGGGCCTGGTCTGCAACGGTTCCGGCGGCATTCCTAGCATCGCGCCGCGCCGACCGCCACGGGGGATTTCCCGAGAGCGGACCGGGAATGCCTAATCGATAAGCAATCGCTGCGCGTTTGTTGCGCAATCCGCCGTTCTCAAGCCCGGCGCCGCGGCAGGGCCGCCGCGTCCGGGCGCTTCTCGGAGTATGATGCGATGGCCGGGACCGAGCTGCTCACCACCGACGAGATGCGGCGGGCGGATGCCGCAACGATCCACGCCGGAACGCCGGGCCTGACGCTGATGCACCGCGCCGGCGAGGCGGTCGCCGATCGGGCCCGGGCGCTCGCGGGCCAGGGCGAAGGCCGGATCCTGGTCCTGTGCGGGCCGGGCAACAACGGCGGCGACGGGTTCGTGGCCGCCAGGCTGCTGGCCGAGGCGGGATTTACGGTCGAGGTGGCCCTGCTCGGCGCCCGCGACACGCTCACGGGCGACGCGGCGGCCGCCGCGGCCGAGTGGACGGGTCCGGTGACAGAGGTCGCGTCCGCCGAACCCGCGGGCGCCGCGCTCGTGATCGACGCGCTGTTCGGGGCAGGACTGACCCGGCCGCTCGAGGGCGACGCCGCGGCGCTCGTCGGGCGGGTCAACGGGGCCGGCGTGCCGGTGCTCGCCGTCGACGTGCCCTCGGGCCTCGACGGCGATACCGGCGCCGCCCGCGGTCCCGTCGTGACGGCGACCGAGACCGTCACCTTCGTGCGGCGTAAAGTCGGCCACCTGCTGCTGCCCGGCCGGCGCCTGTGCGGCCCGGTGACGGTCGCGGATATCGGTGTCCCGGAGACCGTCGTGGCGGAGATCGCACCGCGGGCCCACGTCAACGGCCCGGATCTGTGGGGCGCCGCCTTCCCGCGCCTCGCCGAGGACAGCCACAAATACACCCGCGGCCACGCCGTGGTGCTGTCGGGCCCCGCGCACCGCACCGGGGCGGCGCGGCTCGCCGCCCGGGGCGCGCTGCGCATCGGCGCCGGCCTCGTAACCGTGCTGTCGCCGACGCCGGCTTTGCCCGAGAACGCCGCCCAGCTCACCGCGATCATGCTCCGCCCCTGCGACGGGGCCGACGACCTCGACGACGCCCTCACCGACGAGCGCCTGAACGCGATCGTCGCCGGCCCGGGCCTCGGCACCGGCGCCCCGACCCGCGACCTCGTGCGGGTCGCCGCGGAAGCCGGCCGCGGCCTCGTCCTCGATGCCGACGCCCTGACGAGTTTTTCGGGGAAGGCCGACGAGCTCGCGGAGATGATCGCCGCGGGCGGGGCGCAGGCGGTCGCAACCCCGCACGAGGGCGAGTTCGCGCGCCTGTTCCGCGGCGTGGCGGCCGTGCCGGCGGAGGGCTCGAAGCTCGCCCGGGCGCGAGCTGCCGCAGCCCATCTCGACGCGGTCGTGGTGCTGAAGGGCCCCGACACGGTGATCGCCGCGCCGGACGGCCGCGCCGCCATCAACCCCAACGGCACGCCCTGGCTCGGCACCGCCGGCAGCGGCGACGTGCTGTGCGGCTTCATCGGTGGATTGCTGGCCCAGGGGATGGCGCCCTTCGAGGCCGCCGCCGCCGCGGTCTGGCTCCACGCCGCGGCCGCGCACCGGCACGGGCCGGGGCTGATCGCGGAGGACCTGCCGGAGATGATGCCGGGAGTGCTGGGGGAATTGCTGGCGGGGTGAGGGGCGTTCATGCCCCCTTCTCACGGCACGCCGTCGATATCCTCAACGGCGTCGTCACCCTCCTGGTCATCCCGGGGCCGCGAAGCGGAGCCCGGGATCCAGAACCGCTGATGGCTTAGAATGAAGCGGACCGCGTCCCGCTCGATTCGTCGGAAACTGAGGCTGTGGATTCCGGGCTCCGCTTCGCGGCCCCGGAATGACCAGGAGGGTGGTGAAACCGTCGAGGTTCCAGAAAAATCCCTCACGCCGCGACGGCGGCGACCACCCGGTTCCGGCCGGATTGCTTGGCCTGGTAGAGGGCGAGGTCGGCGCGCTTGAGCATCTGGGCCGGGTCGGCATCCTCCGGCTGGCGGGCGGCGACGCCGATCGAGACCGTGACGTCGATGGCGCTGGTGCCGCGCTGGACCTGGAACGCCGCCGCCTCGATCCGCTCGCGGATGCGCTCGGCGACCTGGCGGGCGGCCTCGAGCCCGGTATCGGGCACCACCACGACGATCTCCTCGCCGCCGAAGCGCGCCACCACGTCGATGCCGCGGGTCTGGGCCCGGATGCGGGTGGCGAACTCCCTCAGGACCTCGTCGCCGGCATCGTGCCCGAAGCGGTCGTTGATCGTCTTGAACCGGTCGATGTCGAGGAGGAGCAGCGCCACCGGCCGGTCGCGCAAGGACGGCTCGGAGAACAGGCCGCCGAGGTAGCTGTCGAGGTAGCGCCGGTTGTGCAGGCCGGTGAGCCCGTCGGTGACCGCGAGGTCCATCGAGACCTGGACCGATTCGCGCAGCGAATCCGAGAAGCGCCGGCGCTTCACCTGGGTGCGGACCCGGGCGACGAGCTCGTTGCGGTCGATCGGGCGGACGAGGTAATCGTGCACGCCGAGATCGAGCCCGCGCATGATCCGCGCCCGGTCATGGGCGTCGGCCATCATCACCACCGGCACGGTGCGGGTGCGGTCGAGGGAGCGGAGCTGGCTGCACAGGCGCAGGCCGTCATGGTCCTGGAGGTCGAGGCTCACCAGCACCACGTCGTAATCGCCCGTCTTGACCCGATCCAGGGCCTCCTGCGGCGAGGCGACGGTCTCGACGCAATGGTACTGGCCGAGCGCCGCCGCGAGCCGCTCGGCGGAGGAGCGGCGGTCCTCGACGATCAGCACGTTGGCATTGTGCCCGGTCTCGGCGGCGGCGGCCGCCAGCGGGTCGCCGACCCGCGACGCCATGGCGCGGCTGCGCAATTCGTCGGTCACCGCCTTCAGGCGCACCAGGCTGCGCACCCGGGCCATCAGGGCGGTGTCGTCGATCGGCTTGGTGAGAAAATCGTCGGCCCCGGCGTCGAGCCCGCGCAGGCGGTCGCTCGGCTGGTCGAGGGCGGTCACCATCACCACCGGCAGATGCGCGGTCGTCGGCGTCGACTTGATCCGCCGGCAGACCTCGAACCCGTCCATGCCCGGCATCATCACGTCGAGCAGAACGATGTCGCACAGGCCCTTCTCGCACACCGCGAGCGCGTCGGGCCCGTTCATCGCCGAAATGACGTCGAAATACTCGACGGTCAATTTCGTTTCGAGCAATTTAATATTCGGGAAGAGGTCGTCGACGATGAGAACGCGTGCCGACATGGAAGGCCAGGCCCCTCTCAGCTGTGCTCAGCTCTGGCGCTCGTCGCCGACATAGGTGCGGACCGTCGCGAGGAACTTCGCGACCGAGATGGGCTTGGACAGGTAGGCCTCGCAGCCCCCCTCGCGGATGCGCTCCTCGTCACCCTTCATGGCGAAGGCCGTGATGGCGATCACCGGGATGCTCTTGAGCTCATCGTCCTCCTTGAGCCATTTAGTGACCTCGAGGCCCGACACCTCGGGGAGCTGAATGTCCATCAGGATCAGGTCAGGCCGATGCCGGCGCGCCAGCTCGATCGCCTCGATCCCGTTGGCCGTCTTGAGGGTCGCGTAGCCGTGAGCCTCCAACAAGTCGTTGAAAAGCTTCATATTCAGCTCGTTGTCCTCGACGATGAGCACCGTCTTCGTCATGGCTCACTGTCTCCGGCGCTCCCGCGGGCCGCGTCACACCCCGGCTGCGACCGGATCCGCAACACTGTTAAGCGGCACATGTTGATGAAACGCAAATTCGATGGATTTGCCAGGGGGTCCGATCCCCGTGGCGGAGTGCTGAGTGAATCCGCCGCGGAGGCCCTGGGCGCCCGCGTCTTCGCCTACGTCACCGGCGAGCCCGGGCGACTGCTCCGGTTCATGGAGAGTTCCGGTCTCTCGCCGGATGCGCTGCGGCAGGCGGCCGACAGTCCCGATCTCGTCGCCGGCCTCCTCGACCACGTGGTGGCCGACGAGGAGCTGCTCGTCGCCTGCGCCGCCGCCCTGGAGGTGCCGCCGGAGCGGATCACCCAGGCCTGGCGCCGCCTCGGCCCACCCGAGAATGCGGGCGAGTTCGGGGCGTGAGCGCAGGCGCGCTCTGCCGCGACTGCGGGGCAAGCCTGGCGGGCGACGCCCCGCGCTGCCGGGCCTGCGGCTCGCCGCGCCTTCTCGTCCATCCCGAGCGCGACGCGCTCGCCATCGCGCATGTCGATTGCGACGCGTTCTACGCCGCGGTCGAGAAGCGCGACGACCCCTCCCTGCGCGACCGGCCGCTGATCATCGGCGGCGGTCGGCGCGGGGTGGTCTCGACCGCCTGCTACATCGCCCGCATCCGCGGCGTCCACTCGGCGATGCCGATGTTCCGCGCCCTCGAAGCCTGCCCGGACGCGGTGGTGCTGCGGCCCGACATGGAGAAATACGCCCGGGTCGGCCGGCAGGTGCGGGCGATGATGCAGGCGCTGACCCCGCTCGTCGAGCCGGTCTCGATCGACGAGGCCTTCCTGGATCTCTCGGGCACCGAGCGGCTGCACGGCGCCCCGCCCGCCGTGACGCTGGCGCGATTCGCCCGCAAGGTGGAGGCGGAGATCGGCATCACCGTCTCGGTCGGGCTCGCGCCCAACAAGTTCCTGGCCAAGATCGCCTCGGACCTCGAGAAGCCGCGCGGCTTCTCGATCATCGGCCGGGCGGAGGCGCAAGCCTTCCTGGCGCCGCGCCCGGTGCGGATCCTGCCCGGGATCGGCCAGGCCGCGGCCGAGCGCCTGGCGGCGCTCGGCATCCACCGCATCGGCGAGATCGGCCGGATCGCGCCGGAGCGGCTGCATGCGAGCCTCGGGCGCGACGCCGCCCGCCTCCTGGCGCTCGCCCGCGGCGAGGACCGGCGCGCGGTCCAGCCGCGGCGGGAGGCGAAGAGCATCTCGGGCGAGACCACCTTCGCGGAGGACCTGCGCGCCTTCGAGGCCCTGCGGCCGGTGCTGTGGCGGCTGTGCGAGACGGTGGCGCGGCGCCTGAAGCGGGCGGAGCTCGCCGCCGGCAGCGTGACCCTGAAGCTGAAGGACCGGGATTTTCGCCTGCGCACCCGCACCCGCTCGGGGCTGGCGCCGACGCAGGTCGCCGAACGGCTGTTTCGCCCGGCCGAGGCGCTGCTGCGCGAGTCCTGCGACGGCACCGCCTACCGGCTGATCGGGATCGGGGCCGGCGACCTCTGCGACGCGGCCCATGCCGACCGGGGCGACCTCGCCGACGTCTCGGCCGTGCGCGAGGCGAGCCGGGCGGCGGCGATCGACGCCCTGCGCGAGCGCTTCGGCGCGGCCGCCGTGCAGCGCGGGCTCGGCTTCGCGCCGCCGGCCGGAGATCCACGCGGCCAGGAGCGGGGGAGCAAGGCACCGCCGGAGCGGAAGCCGCGCTGACGGCTCCCGGTCCGGCCGTCCGCCGTGGCGGCGTCCTACTTGCAGTCCTTGCTCTCCGGCATCAGGTCGATCCGCGACAGCTCGCCCTTGAGCGAGAACTCGCCGTAATCGAGGCGTAAGCCGCCGCTGACGCCGTTCTCGTAGAGGTCGAAGGCCAGGACGTAGACCGGCGTCCGCTCCCCCTCCCCCGGCGAGAAGTAGCTCAGCGTCACCGGCCAGTGCGGCATCGACGCCATCGCGCCGTCGCGCAACGGCGCCTCGACCGGAGCGGAGGCGGGCTTGGCCGCCGCGGGTTTGGACGAATCCAGCTTGGACGAATCTGACTTGGACGAATCCGGCTTGGACGCGTCCGGCGTGCCGGGATCGGGCTTCGCCTCGGGCTTGGCCGCGACGCGCTGCGGGCCGATCACCGCCAGGGTGTCGTAGACCTTGCGGCCGTCGTCGGAACCGTCGAACACCTTGACGGCGACGGTGGATTGCCCGGCCCGGGCAGCCTCGATCAGCCGCTTCATGTGGGCGGCGGGAAACAGCACCTCGCCCGGCACCGCCATCTCGCCGCGCTTGGGCTGCTTGAGGGTGATGTCGAGGCCCTTGTCGCCGCGCTCGGCGTTGCCGTCGACCGGGGCGGCGGCCTTGCCGTTGAGGTCGGACTGGGTGCGGAAGCGGAAGCTGCGCCCGTCGCCGGTCTCGAAGGTGGTGTTGCGCAGGTCGGAGGTGCGGGTGCCGCTCTCCGAGCTCTCCAGCACCGTCACCTGCCGGTACTGCAGCGCGAAGCCCTTGCAGGCATCGCCGGTGAAATCGAACACGATCCGGCCGCGGGCGCTCTCGACCGCGCGGGTGCCGGAACTGCCGGACAAGGACAGGTCGTAGACGGCGCGGTGGGGCGCGAGGTGCACGGCCTCGGCCGCCACCACGGGCGACGAGAGCGCGAGCAGGACGCACGCGAGGAGTGGTCGCATGAGGTCTCCCGGGGCGGCCGTCGGTGCTGGCGTCGGCCCTGTTGGTCCTCTCAAGATAGGCCCCGTCCCGGCCCCCGGCAACGTTCCGGGCACCGGCGATCGCCGGCCCGCCGGCCCGGTGCATGCCGACGCGGCCACGCTTGCCGACGAGGGGCGTGGCATCACGGCCACGCTTGCCGACGAGGGGCGTGGCACTGCGGCCAAGCTTGCCGGACAGGGCGGCGTGGCACTGCGGCCACGCTTGCCGGAGACCGGAGAGACAACCCCCGGCTGTCGGAGGCCGCTACGGCAGCGCAACCTGCGATCATGCGGCGCCCCAGTATGGCACCCCTTTCGGACAGACCCGACAAGCCATTGATTCAGATGGGTAATTTGTGGGAGCGATCCGGCGCGGCCTCGACGCGCGCCGGACCGGAGGCGCAACCCGGCCGCGTTCGGACCGCCGGCCGGCCGCGGGGAAAAACCGACTCGACGGGGGGCGGACTCTTGCGCGGATGTTAGGCCGTCCTGTAGGTTCACCCCCGTCGCCACCGCTCCAGGCGTGGCGGCGATCACCAGCAGGATCGGATGGAGTCACCGCGCGGCCGAACGGCGTGCCGCTCGCGGCTGCGTGCCGATTCCATGGGTGATGTCGGGGGATTGGAGGCGGCGATGATGGATGCGGGTCCGAGCTGGACGAAGGAACGCGTCGAGCTTCTCAAGCGGCTGTGGAGCGACGGCCGCAGCGCCAGCCAGATCGCCGCCGAGATCGGCGGCGTCTCCCGCAACGCCGTCATCGGCAAGGTCCACCGCCTCGGCCTGGCCGGGCGCGTCGCGAAGGCCAACGGCACCGCGCCGGCCGGCGGCCGCCGTCCCCGGGCCGAGGGCGAGTCCGCTGCCGGCGAGACCCCGTCTGTGGTGGCTCCCGCGCCGCCGGCCCTCGCCCTGTATCAGGCCGCATCGCCCGCCGACACCACCGCGCTGCCGGAGAGCGCCCGCGTCACCATCATGGAGCTGCGGGAATTCATGTGCCGTTGGCCGATGGGCGACCCGTCCACGCCCGATTTCCGCTTCTGCGGCGACCGCGCCATCACCGGCCTGCCCTACTGCACCCACCACAGCCGGATCGCCTACCAGCCCGCCGCCGAACGCAAGCGCGAACGTAAGGTCGTCGGGTTTCGCTAAGGTCCCGCATCCGGACGACCGATCCGGAGGCGGCGTAGCGCCGCTTCCGCACCGATCCTTTCCGACTGGTCGACGATATCGCTCAAATCCTAACGAATCCTGTCCGGCGGCAATCCGCGAGAAGTCGGGATTTGGCGGGGGCAGGCGTTTCAAGGTCCCTCGATGCCCTGACATCCACCGCGTCGTTCCGGGCTCCGCTGCGCGGCCCCGAAATGACGAGGAGGGTGGAGCAGCCGACGGCCGAGCTTTCTGCCCGACGTGAGCGAGGCCTCACGCCTCCGGCGCGAACATCTCGTCGAACGAGTAGCCGGAGCCGCGCACGGTGCGGATCGGGTCGGTGTCGCGGCCGCGGTTGATCGCCTTGCGCAGGCGGCCGATATGCACGTCGACGGTGCGCTCGTCGATGTAGACGTCGTGGCCCCAGACGCCGTCGAGCAATTGCTCGCGGGAGAAGACCCGGCCGGGACTCTGCATCAGGAATTCGAGCAGCTTGAACTCGGTCGGGCCGAGATGCAGCTCGCGGCCGTCGCGGCGGACGCGGTGGCTGACCCGGTCGAGCTCGATGTCGCCGGCCACCAGCAGGTCGGCGACGTGGGCGGGCTTGGCGCGGCGCAGCAGCGCGCGGACCCGCGCCAGGAGTTCCGGCACCGAGAACGGCTTGACGATGTAGTCGTCGGCGCCGGTGGCGAGCCCCCGCACCCTGTCGCCCTCCTCGCCGCGGGCGGTGAGCATGATCACCGGCAGCCGCTCGGTCTCGCGGCGGGCGCGGATGCGCCGGCAGAGCTCGATGCCGGAGAGGCCGGGCATCATCCAGTCGAGGAGGACGAGGTCGGGGATCTGCTCGCGCAGGCGGATATCCGCCTCGTCGCCCCGGGCGACGGCGTCGACCTCGAAGCCCTCCGCCTCGAGGTTGTAGCGCAGGAGGAGGGTCAGCGCCTCCTCGTCCTCGACGATCAGGATGCGGGTACTCATGCGGGGCACTTCGGGCGGGATCCGGAGAGGGTGACACGCGCCGGGCACGAAGCCCGGCACGGGCCGACCCGTCAGGCCTCCGGCTGGGAATCGAGGGTGGCGAAGCTCGAACGGTCGTTCTTGGGACGATCGGTCGGCAGCGTCTCCCCGGTGGCGAGGTAGTGGATGGTCTCGGCGATGTTGGTGGTGTGGTCGCCGATGCGCTCGACGTTCTTGGCGCAGAACAGCAGGTGCGTGCAGAACGTGATGTTGCGCGGATCCTCCATCATGTAGGTCAGGAGCTCGCGGAACAGCGAGGTGTAGAGGGCGTCGATGCCGCCGTCCCGGGCCCAGACGTCGAGGGCGACGACGGTGTCCTGGGTGGCGTAGGCGTCGAGCACGTCCTTGAGCTGGCCCTGGACCAGCTCGTTCATGTGCTCCACGCCGACGACGATCTTCTGCAGCTGGACCTGGTCGGCGACGGCGACGACGCGCTTGGCGACGTTCTTGGCCAGGTCCCCGATGCGCTCGAGGTCGCCCGAGACGCGGATCGCCGAGATCGTCTCGCGCAGGTCGACCGCCATCGGCTGGCGCTTGGCGATGAGGAGGATGGCCTTCTCCTCGATCTCGCGCTGCAGCCCGTCGAGGCGCTGGTCGACGGCGATGACGCTCTGGGCGAGGGCGGTGTCGCGGCGCAGCAGCGCCTGGCCGGAATCGGCCACCATCTTCTCGGCGATGCCGCCCATCTCGGCGATGCTGCGCCGCAGGTTCTGCAGCTCCTGATCGTAGGAGGTGACGATGTGGTTCGACATGAGGGCTGACTCCCCGCGATGAGGTGGAGTGTGTGGCGCGCCGGCCCGGCGAAGCCCGGGCCGGCGGGATGAGTCCGTGAGCCTCAGCCGAATCGGCCGGTGATGTAGTCCTGGGTCTGTCGCTTCGACGGGTTCATGAACAGCCGGTTGGTCGGCCCGAACTCGATCAGTTCGCCGAGATACATGAAGGCGGTGAACTGCGAGATGCGCGCCGCCTGCTGCATGTTGTGGGTGACGATGGCGATGGTGAACTCGCCGCGCAGCTGCTCGATCAGCTCCTCGATGCGGCCGGTCGAGATCGGGTCGAGGGCCGAGGTCGGCTCGTCGAACAGGATCACCTCCGGGCGCTGCGCCACCGTGCGGGCGATGCAGAGGCGCTGCTGCTGGCCGCCCGACAGGCCCATGCCGGACTGCTTGAGCTTGTCCTTCACCTCGTCCCACAACGCGCCCTTGCGCAGGGCCTCCTCGACCCGGACGTCGAGGTCGGCCTTGCCGAGGCGCTCGTAGAGCCGGATGCCGAACGCGATGTTGTCGTAGATCGACATCGGGAACGGGGTCGGCTTCTGGAACACCATGCCGACCCGGGCGCGCAGCTCGTTGAGGTCGATCGACGAGTCCAGGATGTTGCGGCCGTCGAGCAGGATCTCGCCTTCCGCGCGCTGCTCCGGATAGAGGCTGTAGATCCGGTTGAAGGTGCGCAGCAGGGTGGACTTGCCGCAGCCCGACGGCCCGATCAGTGCCGTGACCTGGCGGTCGAGGAAGTTGAGGTTGATGTTCTTCAACCCCTTGAAGTCGCCGTAGTAGAAGTTGAGGTCCTTGACGGCGAGGCGGACCTGGGCGGACTCGTCGGCCGTGCTCTGGCCCACGACCGGCGCGGCGGTGGCGGTGGCGCTCATCGGGTTGTCTCCAAGCAGGGTGTGCGGTCAGCGCCCCTTCGGGCCGCTCAGGACGAGGCGGGCCACGATCGACAGGCCCAGGATGGTGACGGTGATGAGGAGCGCGCCGGCCCAGGCCATCTGGCGCCAGTTCTCGTAGGGCGAGAGGGCGAACTGGTAGATCATCACCGGCAGGTTCGCGACGCCGCCCATCAGGTTCGGGCTGAACCAGGAATTGTTGTTGAGCGCGGTGAAGAGCAGCGGCGCGGTCTCGCCGGCGATGCGGGCCAGCGCCAGCAGGACGCCGGTGACGATGCCCGATTGCGCCGCCCGCCAGGTGACGCTGCGGATCACGATCGAGGTCGGCGCGCCGAGGGCGACGCCGGCCTCGCGCAGGGTGCCGGGCACCAGGCGCAGCATGTCCTCGGTGGTGCGCACGATCACCGGCGTGGCGATGATGGCGAGCGCCACGCCGCCGGCCCAGCCCGAATAGCCGCCCATCGGCCGCACCATCAGGGTGTAGACGAACAGGCCGATCAGGATCGAGGGCGCCGAGAGCAGGATGTCGTTGAGGAAGCGGATCAGGTCGGCGAGCTTCGAGGTGCGTCCGTACTCGGCGAGGTAGGTGCCGGCGAGCACGCCGATCGGGGTGGCCACCACGATGCCGAGCGCCGTCATGACGAGGCTGCCGAGGATCGCGTTGGCGATGCCGCCGCCCTCGGAGCCGGGGCCCGGGGTCACTTGCGTGAGCAGGGTCGGCGTGAAGCCGCGCACGCCCTCGATGATGAGCATCAGGAGGATCGAGCCGAGCACCATCGCGCCGAGCGCCGTCGCGACGGTGCAGGACACGATCAGGATCTTGTCGGCGGAGCGGCGGCTGGCGCGGACCCGGCCCCATTCCTGGGGAGCGGGCCGGGCGGGGGCGGTGCCCTGGACCGCGGCGGGGGAGGCGTTCATCGGAAGCGTCCTTGGGCGGGGTTCAGGGGATCAGGCCACCTTCGCGCGGCGCACCAGCAGCCGGGCGATGATGAGCACGATGAAGGTGACGACGAACAGGATGCAGCCGAGCGCCATGAGCGAGCTGAGCTGCAGGCCGTCGGCCTCGTTGAACTCGTTGGCGATGCGCGAGGCGATGGTCGAGCCCGGATCGAAGATCGAGGCCGAGAGCCGGTTGGCGTTGCCGATCACGAAGGTGACCGCCATCGTCTCGCCGAGCGCGCGGCCGAGGCCCAGCATGATCGCCCCGATGATCGAGACCGAGGCCTGCGGGATCAGGACGTGGCGCACGACCTCCCAGGTGGTGCAGCCGATGCCGTAGGCGCTCTCGCGCAGGACAGTCGGGATCTGGTCGAGCATATCGCGGGTGATCGAGGCCACGAACGGCACGATCATGATCGCCAGGATGATGCCGGCGGTGAGCACGCCGACGCCGGACGGCACCTGGGCGTAGAACAGGGTGCCGACGATCGGCATGCCCTCGACGAGGTTCGAGACCGGGATCTGCACGAAGCGCGCGAAGAGCGGCGCGAAGACGAACAGGCCCCACATGCCGTAGATGATGCTCGGCACGGCGGCGAGCAGCTCGATCGTCATCGAGACCGGGCGGCGGGCCCAGCCGGGGCAGAGCTGGGTCAGGTAGATCGCGATGCCGAGCGAGATCGGCACGCCGATGACGAGGGCGAGCAGCGCCGAGACCAGGGTGCCGATGATGGCGACGAGCGCGCCGTACTCCTCGCGCCCGACGTTCCAGGCGCTGGAGACGAGGAAGTGGGGCCCGAAGGCCTGGAAGGCGGGCCAGCCGCCATAGGCGATCGAGGCGAGGATGCCGGCGAGGACCAGCAGCACCAGCAGCGCCGACGCGAAGGCGGCGGCGCGGAAGATGCGGTCGCCCACGGGGCTGGGGGGGCGGCGGGCGGCTTCACGCCTCGCCGCGAGAGCGACGTTCTCAGACAACGCGACCATCCGGGTTTCCCTTGGAGTGAGCGGCCTCTAGCGCGCTCGGCGGATCGACGCGAGTCGGACGCGACCCGGCGGCCGGCGGCGGGATCTCGGCATCGCTCAATCGCCGCGCGGGCCCGGGATCGGGCCGGCGGAGTGAAGAGGGCGGAGCAACCCGCCCTCCCGAGTGTCAGGCCTTGGGCCGCACGTTTAGTTGCTGAGGACGGGCTTGCCGTCCTTGACGATCGTCTTCCACTCGTCCTCGACCTGGCCGACGACCTTGTCGGGCAGCGGCACGTAGTCGAGGTCGGAGGCCAGCTTGTCGCCGCTCTTGTAGGCCCAGCGGAAGAACTTCAGCACCTCGGCGGTGCGGGCCGCGTCGGCCGGGTTCTTGTGGACCAGGATGAAGGTCGCGGCGGTGATCGGCCACGCCTTGGCGCCGGCCTGGTTGGTCAGCGAGATGCCGAAGCCGGGAGCAGCCTTCCAGTCGGCATTGGCGGCGGCGGCCTGGAAGGCCTCGTCGCCCGGCATCGGGAACTGGCCGTCCTTGTTCTGGATCAGCGCGACCGGCAGGTTGTTCTGCTTGGCGTAGGCGTACTCGACGTAGCCAATGGCGTTCGGGACCTGCTTGACGACGGCCGTGACGCCCTCGTTGCCCTTGCCGCCCTGGCCGGCCGGCCAGCTGACCGTGGTCGAGGCGCCGAGCTCGGCCTTCCAGGCCGGCGACACGTCCGACAGGTAGGTGGTGAAGATGTTGGTGGTGCCGGAGGCGTCCGACCGGTAGACCGCGGTGATCGGCGCGTCGGGGAGCTTCACGCCCTCGTTGAGCTTGGCGATCTTCGGGTCCGACCACTTCTTGATCTTGCCCTGGTAGATCTCGGCCAGGACCTCGCCGGTGAGCTTGACCTCGCCGGTCTTGACGCCCTGGATGTTCACCACCGGGACGACGCCGCCCATCACGGTCGGGAACTGGACCAGGCCGTCCTTGTCGAGGGTCGCGCCCTTCAGCGGCGCGTCGGTGGCGCCGAAATCGACGGTCTTGGCCTGGATCTGCTTGATGCCGCCGCCCGAGCCGATCGACTGGTAGTTCAGGCCGTTGCCGGTCTCCTTGCGGTAGGCCTCGGCCCACTTGGAATAGACCGGGAACGGGAAGGTGGCGCCGGCGCCGGTGATGTCGAGGGCGAGCGCCGAGGTGGCGATCTGGGCGGTCGCGAGCCCGATGGCGAGCGCGTAGGAGAAGGGCTTCACTGGTATCTCTCCGTGTTCGGATCGGTCCGGCACGATGCGGGCGCGCTGTCGCTGGCCCGCACCCTGCGCGTCGACGGCCGGTGAGGACGCGACCGGCTTCCCTGGTGCGCCGGATCGTGTCCCGATCGTTGCCGGGGCGTCCGCCGCGGCGCGAGGGATAAGCCCGGTGCGACGCCGGCCCTATGACGGTTGCATGACGCTGAGATGACAGACGCCGGCCGGATGCGACGGTCCGGCCCTCTCATGCGTTGGGAGGGCAATGCGTGCAGGCCCGCGCGGGCCGCGATCATACCGACAGGACGAGCCGTCGTGCACAACCTTCATACGACGACAGAGCGAAACCGCAGCCAGGGCAGCCGCGACACCGGCCGCCCCGACGACCCGAAACCCGACGATCCCAGGTCTGACGATCCCAGGTCCGATGACACCCAGTCGGACGACCCGATGCGCCGGGAGCTGATGGCCCTCCACGCCGAGCGGGCGGAACTGGAGCAGCGCCTCGCCCGGGCCGAGCAGGAACGCCTCTACCTCACCGACCCCTCCGCCGCGGCCGCGGCGCAAGGCGAGGAAGCCGCGCTGCTCTCCGAACTCGACCGCCTGATGACCCGCATCCGTGCGGCCGAGTACCGGAGCCAGCCCGGCGCCCGCACCTGGTAGCACGCAGGTGCGGCGAAACAACGAAGCAGGGCATCCGAACGGGGGAATTCGAGAAGGGAACTCGAGAACGGAACCTGGGCAGTACGAATCCGTTGCCCCTCGCGACCCGGGCCGCCGGCCCGGGCGCCGTGCGGCCGTGCGGCCGCGCGAGGGACGGAGAGACGGCGATGTGGTGCGACGGGGTGCGGATCGAGGGCGTGGTGAGGCACCGGATCCGCCGCTGCTGAGCTCCTCCCCCACCCGCGGCGATGCGCGCGGATCGACAGGCGCGCGGCGCGCCCCACTTCCCCTACCAGGAAGCCCCGGCGGGGTATTGTCGCGAGCGGCCCGTCAGAGTGCCGCCGCCCCGCCCTCCCCGCTTCAGAACGTGAGAGTCGCATGGCGTCCACCGACAACCCCATCCTCAACACCGAAGCCAAGCCCGGCCTGCCCCCGACCGTCCAGCGCCATCTCGGCCACCAGCTGCGCGCCGCCTACGCGCCCCTCGAGACCGCCGCGACCCCCGAGATCTTCCTCGCGCTGATCGAGCGGCTGGAGGCGGCGCTCGCCGCGCAAGGCCGCGCCGTCGAGCCGGAATTCCGCGAGGGGATGCTGGCCGCCCTGTCGTCGCTGCGCGCCTTCGCGCTCTCGCTCACCAACAACGCGGCGCGGGCCGACGACCTCGTCCAGGACACGATCCTGCGCGCCTGGCAGAACCAGCACCGCTTCCAGCCCGGCACCAACCTGAACGCCTGGCTGTTCACCATCCTGCGCAACGCCTTCTACTCCGAGCAGCGCAAGCGGATGCGCGAGGTGCAGGACGAGGACGGCTCCTACGCCGCGCGCCTGTTCACCGCCCCCGACCAGGGCCACCGCCTCGACGTGCAGGACCTGCGCGCCGGCCTCGCCAAGCTGCCGCCGGACCAGCGCGAGGCGCTGATCCTGGTGGGCGCCGAGGGCCTGTCCTACGAGGAGGTGGCGGGCATCTGCGGCGTCGCGATCGGCACGATCAAGAGCCGGGTCAACCGTGCCCGCAACCGTCTGGCCGAGCTCCTCGGCTACGGCGACGATGACCTCTCCGGCGACCGGATGATGCAATCGGCCATGGGTGAGGGCGTCTGAGGCGGGGGCACCCGACGCCGTCGCAAATTCTGCCCATCGATGACGGCGCCCGCGGCGATCCCGCGGGCGCTTCTCGTTTCAGTGCCGGTTTTCAGTGCCGGTTGTGCATCAGCCAGCCGAAGACGTAGCCGATCCCACCCGCCAGCAGCAGGGCCGCGAGGTGATGGTCGCCGATCTGGCGGGCCACCGCCCGGTCGGCGCGGCGGTAGGTGTGGCGCCCGGTCTCGCGGGCCTGGTCGATCGAGCCCGGCGCGGCGTCGGCGAGGCCGCGCACCGCCTCCCTCACCCCGTCCTTGGCCTGGCCGTAGATCGTGCGGGCCGTCCCCGCCGCCTGGTCAGCGAGGCCCTGCGCCCGGGTGCCGGAATCGCCGGTCCACTCCCCGACGCGCTGCTGCACCTTGCCGCCGAGCTCCTGGCCGGCACCGACGATTCGGTCGGAATCCATCGCGTCTCTCCGTCGTGACGGGCGGTCCGCGCGCGGCCGCCGCTCCCCTCCTCAACGCGCCGGGAGCCGAAACGGTCTCGCGATCCCGCCTGCCGGGTGTGCGGAGTCGATGGGCGGAGAGTATCCGGACGAGGCGCCCGGACGTCGAATCACCCGACCGGCGGGCCCGAGTCATGAAATTGTTAACTCAGCGCTTTTCCGCAGTTGCGCGAGTCCGGGGCGAATTGTTAATTGCCATTAACCTTTGGTGAGGCATCCCGTGAACTTCCCCCCGATTCCGACCGTGGCCGGTGGCGCCCGGACGCGCGCCCTGGTCCGCACGCTGGCGCTCGGCGCGCTGCTCGGCCTCGGGGGCGTGGGGGCCGGCACCACCCTGGTGCATGCCGCGGACGATGCCGGCGTGCTCGATTTCCTGCTCGGCGACGTGCCACGCAGCCTCGGCCTGCCGGCGCGGGCGCCGCGGGCGGAGGCCTCCCTGAAGGATCGGCGGGTGCGCTGGACGAGCCGGCCGGCCAGCGCCGCCGTCGAGCGCCCGCGCTGGAGCGATCCGGCGCCGCGCCGGCAGGCCGCCGAGCCGAGACCCGTTTCCGTCCGCCAGACCCGCGAGCCGGTCCCCGCGGCGAGCCGCTACGACGGTGCCGGCAGCCACGCCCGCACCGTCTGCGTGCGCACCTGCGACGGCTACATGTTCCCGCTGGCGAACCTCCAGAAGGGCGACGCGGCGCCGGCGCACGAGCAGGCCTGCGCGGCTGCCTGCCCGGGGGCGGAGACCGCCCTCTACACGGTGCGGGCCGGCGAGGAGCTCGACCAGGCGGTGAACCGGGCCGGCAGGCCCTATCGCAGCCTCGCCGCCGCCTTCTCGTACCGGAGCCGCCTGACGCCGAGCTGCTCGTGCAACCCGGGTACCGGCGGCTACGCCCGGCTGCTCCTGCGCGACGCGACTTTGCGGCCCGGCGACGCCGTGGCGGGCGGGGCGGGGGCCCAGGTCTTCGCCGGTCGCGGCGGGACGGGCGAGGCCCGCTTCGTCGATTTCCGCCGCGCCGCGATGCTCTCCGCGGGCGAGCGGCGCGAGCTCGACCGCACCCTCGACGTGAGCCGCCTGGAGCGGGCGCGGGCGGAGTTCCGCCGCTCGCTCGCCGCCGAGAAGGGCGGCGGGTTCGGCCGCCTGCGCTACGCCGCCGGGGTCACGGGCTTCGCCGAGATCGTCAGCGACGCGAGCGCCGCCCCGATCCGGATCGTCGCGCCCTCGCCGTACCGCTGAGCCATCCCGCCGGATTCTGTTGCGGGCCGGAGACAGGGGCGCTCTTCCGGGAAACGGCGCCCTCGCGGCGCTTGCGATTCACAGGCGCCCGTGACGAAACTCAATGCGCCGAGGCCCCTGCCCGGCGCCCTCCCCGCATCGCCGTCCGCCAAGTCTCCCGCCATGTCGCCCGCGCTCGAGAATCGTCTGTTGCCCTACCGCGAAGTCGCGGCCGTCTTCGTGAGTTCCGGCCTGTTCTTCGCAGGCCTGCTGGCCTGGGCGTGGATGGCTACATGATGCGCGGGGCTCCGCCCCTCGACAGGGGGGAGCACGGCCGCTAACCCGGACGCGTCGTCGACGCCGCGGGAGGCCGTCCAATGAGCGAATCCGAGGCGCCCGACGCGGCGCCGTCCTTCCTGCGCGAGGCCCCGGCGAGCGGCCGGGTCGAGGCGGTGTCGCCGCTGATCCGGCGGCTGGTCTGCCCGAATGCCGGGCCCTTCACCCAGAGCGGCACCTGCACCTATCTCGTCGGGCACGGCCGCGTGGCGGTGATCGATCCCGGCCCGGACCATCCGGAGCACCGGGCGGCGCTGCTGGCCGCCCTCGACGGCGAAACGGTCGAGGCGATCCTCGTTACCCACACCCATCGCGACCACTCGCCCGGCGCCCGACCCCTCGCGATGGCCACCGGCGCGCCCATCGTCGGCTGCGGCCCGCACCGGCCGGCCCGCGCGGTGCGCGGGGCCGAGCAGGGCCGGCTCGACGCCGCGGGCGATGCCGACCACCGGCCGGACCGCGAGCTCGCCGAGGGCGACGCCGTCTCCGGCCCGGGCTGGACCCTGGCGGCGCTCGCCACCCCCGGCCACACCATGAACCACCTCGCCTTCTCGCTCTCCGAGGAGAATGCGCTGTTCTCGGGCGACCACGTCATGGCCTGGTCGACCAGCATCGTGGCGCCGCCGGACGGGTCGATGGGCGCCTACATGGCTTCCCTCGACAAGCTGCGGGGCCGGTCCGAGAGCGTGTACTGGCCCGGCCATGGCGGCCCGGTGCGCGACCCGCAGCGCTTCGTGCGCGGTCTCCTCAGCCACCGCCGCGCCCGCGAGACCGGCATCCTGGAGCGGCTGGCCACCGGCGAGCGCACGATCCCGGGCCTCGTCGCCGCGCTCTATTCCGGCCTCGACCCGAAGCTGCGCCCGGCCGCGGCGCTCTCGGTCTTCGCCCATCTGGAGGATCTGGTGGAGCGCGGGCGGGTGACGACGGACGGGTTGCCGGCGTTGGATGCCGAGTATCGGCCGGGGTGAGGGCCCGATGATCGGGCACGGGTTTCCCCTCCCCCTCTGCGGGGGAGGGTGCCCGGCGGAGCCGGGCGGGAGAGGGGAACCACGCTTCCGGAAGAGACTGAACCGTTGTGGGAGGCACCACCTGGATCAGCGTCGCGCTGCCCCTCTCCCGACCCCTGCTGACGCAGGGGCCACCCTCCCCCGCAGAGGGGGGAGGGTTGATCGCGCGCTTCAATGACGCAAACGAGGCTCCGAAAACCTCCCGCCTACTTCACCGCCAGCGCCAGATTCCCGATCTCGTCCAGATACGCCCGGATGTGATCCGCGTTCTGGCCGAAATCGCGGTCGCCGAAGCGGGTGGCGGCGCGCACGTCGATGCGGGTGCCGTCGGCGCGGGGATGGAGCCGCACCGTGACGTCGTAGGGCAGGCCGAGCAGGCGCGAGCGCACCACCGCCTCGATGCGGCCGTTCCCGGCCCGGCCGCCGGGCTTGTAGGATTCGACCACCTGCCACTTGCGGTTCTGCGCGGCCTTCAGGGCGAGGGCGAAGGCCTCGTCGGGGCCGAGATCGAGGGTCAGCGGGGCGATCTGCGGATAGGCCTCGCGCTGCAGCGCCCGGGCGGCGGGGTTGGAATCGCGCGGCAATCGTCCGCCCCGCGCCTCCCAGGCGGCGCGGGAGCGCGAGAAGGCCGGCGGATTCTCGATGTCGGTCGAGACGTCGGTGAGCGGCGGCAGCATCACGCCGCGGACCGCCATGGTGGCCGGATAGGCCAGGACCAGGACCGCGAGCAGCAGGCCGCCGACCGCGACGCCGAGGCCGCGCGCGCCCTCGCGCCAGATCCGCACGAAGGCCGCGACGGCGAGCAGCACCGCCAGGGCCGCGAGACCGACCCCGGAGCCAAGGGCCGCGAGCGCCGCCTCGGTCTCGGCCCGGGGATCGCGCACGAGCAGCAGAGCGAGGCCGACCACCGCCAGCGAGAGCCAGGCGAGGCGTAAGGACCAGGGCGCCGCCCGGGTGACGGGCTCCTCGACGATCAGGCGGCGCATGACACGGAAAGGCTCGGCTGCATGATCCGGCGGGCGTGCGGGTCGCGCCGGGACGGGCGACCGTGAAGCCCCGGTGTACCGCCCCGCGCCCGCTGACGCTAGCCGACGCTACCTGGGCCCTCCGGGTCGCACCGGCGAATCGGCGCCGTGTCGGGTGCAGGCCTCCCGCGCGATGCGCGCCGTTTCCCAAAGGCCGCGACTTGCTCTAGAGGGCGTGACGTTGTTCGACATCGACCCCAAGGTTCGCTCATGTCCGCCGCCGCCCTTCGCCCCGTCCCGCGCCCCGGTGTCCTCGAGATCGAGGCCTATGTCCCGGGCAAGAGCGCGGCGCCGGCCGGCGTGAAGCTGCACAAGCTGTCCTCGAACGAGACGCCGATGGGCCCGAGCCCGGCGGCGATCGCCGCGGCGCAGGACAGTGCGGCGCATCTAGAACTCTATCCCGACGGCGCCGCGACCAAGCTGCGCCAAGCCATCGCGCAGAAATACGGCCTCGACCCGGAGCGCATCGTCTGCGGTGCCGGCTCGGACGAGCTGCTGTCGCTGCTGACCTACGCCTATATGGGCCCGGGCGACGAGGGGCTGTACTCGCAATACGGCTTCCTCGTGTACCGCATCGCCATCCTGGCGGCGGGCGGTACGCCGGTGGTGGCGCCGGAGCGCGACCACACCACCGACGTCGACGCGCTGCTCGCGGCGGTGACGGACAAGACTCGCATCGTCTACCTCGCCAATCCCAACAACCCGACCGGCACCTACCTGCCCTTCGACGAGGTGCGGCGCCTGCACGCCGGCCTGCCGAAGACCACGCTGCTCGTCCTCGACGCGGCCTATGCCGAGTACGTCCGGCGCAACGACTACGCCGCCGGCCTCGAGCTGGTGGCCGAGTCCGAGAACGTCGTGATGACCCGCACCTTCTCGAAGGTGTACGGGCTCGCCGCGCTCCGCATCGGCTGGATGGTGGGGCCGGCCGCGATCGTGGACGCGGTCAACCGCATCCGCGGCCCGTTCAACCTCGGCTCCGCGGCGATCGCCGCCGGCGCCGCCGCGATGGCGGACGACGCCCACATCGCGAACGCCGTGGCCCACAACGATGCGTGGCTGCCGAAGGTCACGACGGCGCTCGAAGGGCTCGGACTCAGCGTGACGCCGAGCGTCGGCAACTTCGTGCTGATTCACTTCCCCGACGAGGCCGGCCGCTCGGCGGCCGACGCCGACGCCTACCTCACCGCCCGCGGCCTGATCCTGCGCCGGGTCGGCGCCTACGGCCTGCCGAACGCGTTGCGCATGACGATCGGCACCGCCGAGGCCAACGAGGCCGTGATCGCGGCGCTGACCGAGTTCGTGCAAGGCGGCGCTCCCCAGAAGGGCGCGGCGCGTGGCTGAGGCGTTCCGGCGCCTCGCCCTCGTCGGCCTCGGGCTGATCGGCTCCTCGATCGCCCGCGGCGCCCGGGCGTCGGGGCTCGCGGGCGAGATCGTCGCGGTCGACCGCGATGCGGGCGTGATCGAGCGGGTGCGCGCCCTCGGGCTCGCCGACGAGGCCACGACCGACCTCGCCTCCGGCGTGGCCGGGGCCGACCTCGTCATCCTGTGCGTGCCGGTCGGCGCCATCGGGGCGGTGGCCGCCGAGATCGCGGGATCGCTCGCACCCGGGGCGATCCTGTCCGATGTCGGGTCGGTCAAGGCCGCGGTGGTGGCGGCGGCCGAGCCGCACCTGCCGGCGGGCGTCAGCTTCGTGCCCGCCCATCCGGTCGCCGGCACCGAGCATTCGGGGCCGGATGCGGGCTTCGCCAGCCTCTTTCACGGCCGCTGGTGCATCCTGACCCCGCCGGAGGGCACGGACCCGGCGGCGGTCGCGCGGGTGCGGACGTTCTGGGAGGGCCTCGGCTCGGTCGTCGAGACGATGAGCCCGGCCCACCACGACCTCGTGCTGGCGATCACCAGCCACGTGCCGCACCTCATCGCCTACAACATCGTCGGCACCGCCGCCGACCTGGAGACCGTGACCCAGTCCGAGGTGATCAAGTTCTCGGCCGGCGGCTTTCGCGACTTCACCCGCATCGCCGCCTCCGACCCGACGATGTGGCGCGACATCTTCCTCACCAACAAGGAGGCGGTGCTGGAGATGCTGGGCCGGTTCAACGAGGACTTGGCGGCGCTCGCCCGCGCCATCCGCTGGGACGACGGCGAGGCCCTGCACGCCCTGTTCACCCGCACCCGGACGATCCGCCGCGGCATCGTCGCGATGGGCCAGGAGACCGCCGAGCCGGATTTCGGCCGCCGTGCCGGCGGGCCCAAAGCCGCCGAGTGAAGCCTGCAGAGTGACGACGGCGGAACCGTTCCGCCGCTCGAGCTTTGCCATAAGCGTTGCCGTTTCGCCGTCTTCGTCGGATACTCCCGGTCGGGGCGGATTCGTGTACTCCTTGGCAAAACTCGTGGTGTGATGATCGTGCGCAATCGATCGACCTGGATGCGCGGCCTCGCGGTGGCCCTGATCGGGGCGCAGGCGGCGGCCTGCGCGTCGCTGCCGCGCGCCCCCTACACGGCCGCCGAGGCCGCTACCGCCACGGTGCCGGGGCAGGCCCCCGACGTGCGCTTCTGGGCCGACGGGCCGGCCCGCAGCTTCGCGGCGGTCGCCGACCAGGTGAAATCCTCGCGCGAGCCGTTCAGCTACCTCGCCCTCTCGGGCGGCGGCGGCGACGGGGCCTACGGCGCCGGCGTGCTCAACGGCTGGAGCGAGACCGGCCGGCGGCCGAACTTCACCATGGTGTCGGGCGTCTCGACGGGCGCGCTGATCGCCCCCTTCGCATTCCTGGGGCCGGCCTATGACGGCTACCTGCGCGAGATCTACACCAGCGGCGAGGCCGCGACCCTGGTGCGCTCGCCCAACCCGCTCAACGTGCTGATCGGCGACGGGCTGTTCGGCGACGCGCGCCTGCGCGACCTCGTCGGGCGCTACGTCACGCCCGACCTGCTGGCGGCGGTGGCCGAGGAGCACCGCAAGGGCCGGCGCCTCCTCGTCGTCACCACCAACCTCGATTCGCAGCGCGCGGTGATCTGGGACATGGGCGCCATCGCGGCGAGCGGCCAGCCCAACGCGGCCGCCCTGTTCCGCGACGTGCTCACCGCCTCGGCCAGCGTGCCGGCGGTCTTCCCGCCGATGCTGATCGACGCCCAGGCCGGCAACCGCGCCTTCCAGGAGATGCATGTCGACGGCTCGGTGGTGACCCCGGTCTTCACCCTGCCCGAGGCCTTCCTGACCCAGGACGGGCGCATCGCCGCGAGCCGCGGGAAGCCCAACATCTACGTCGTCATCAACGGCCGCATCGAGCCGAGCTTCGACGTGGTGCAGAACGGCACCCTGCCGATCGCGGTGCGCTCGCTCTCGACCGTCGGGCGATCCCGCGCCCGGGCGACGCTCGCCAGCACCCAGGCCTTCGCCCGCCGCAACGGGATGGGCTTCAACCTGACCTATATCGACCGGCGCATCCCCGAGGTCCCGGCCTCGCAGGGGTTCGATACCGCCTACATGCGCCGCCTCTACGACGACGGCTACGAGAAGGGCCGCGCCAACACGGTCTGGCAGTCGGGCCTGCCGCGCGAAGGCGAGCCGGCGGTACCGGCGGTGCCGGCCCTGGCCCTGCGATAGGAGACGCGCCGTGGCGGGGGAACTCGACGGCAAGGTCGCGGCGGTCACCGGCGCGGCCTCGGGGATCGGCCTCGCCAGCGCCGAGGCGATGCTGGCGGCGGGCGCCCGGGTGGTGCTGGTCGACCGCGACGAGGCGGCGCTGACGACGCTGTGTGCGACGCATGGCGAGGCGGCGATCCCGTTGCCCCTCGACCTCCTCGATCCGGCGGCCTGCGCGGACCTGCTGCCGCGGATCCTGGCGGCGGCCGGCCGCCTCGACATCCTGCACGCCAATGCCGGGACTTACGTCGGCGGCGACCTCGTCGAGGCCGAATCGGCGGCGATCGACCGGATGCTCACCCTCAACGTCAACGTCGTGATGAAGAACGTCCACGACGTGCTGCCGCACATGATCGAGCGGGGCGTGGGCGACATCATCGTGACGAGCTCGCTCGCCGCGCATTACCCGACGCCGTGGGAACCGGTCTACGCCTCGTCGAAATGGGCGATCAACTGCTTCGTCCAGACGGTGCGGCGGCAGGTGTTCAAGCACGGGATCCGCGTCGGCGCGATCTCGCCCGGCCCCGTCGTCACGGCCTTGCTCGCCGACTGGCCGGCCGAGAAGCTGGCGGAGGCCCGCGCCTCCGGCAGCCTGCTCGAGCCCGCGGAGGTGGCGAACGTGGTGATGTTCATGCTGACGCGCCCGCGCGGCATGACCATCCGCGACGTCGTGATGCTGCCGACGAATTTCGATCTGTAGGGGTCGGGTCGGGCGGTTGTCCGGAGGCTCGCGCCGGTATCACACCTTCGACGTCATCCCGGGGCCGCGCAGCGGAACCCGGGATCCATAACCGCCGACGACGCAGGATGAGACGGAACGCTGGTCGCTCTATCCTGAAGCGTCGGCGGTTATGGATCCCGGGTTCTCGACTTCGTCGAGCCCCGGGATGACGCGAAGGGTGTCAGGATTGTCGCGCGACTGACTTGCCCGCCTCGCCTAGAACGCGGAGCAGACCCCCTCCTCCGCCGCCCCGTACCAGGTGAAGTGCTTCTTGATCGGCTCGATCACGTCCCAGGTGCCCGAAAAGCCCTTCGGCGTGACGAAGGCATCGCCGGCCCGGTAGGTGCGCGAGCCGCCCTCGGCATCGGTGACGGTCACCACGCCTTCGAGGATCTGGATGAACTCGTCGCGGTCGAAGTCGATGCGGAACTTGCCGACCCGGCAGGTCCAGATGCCGGCGGCGAACTGGCCGTCGGCGCTGCGGTAGAGGTAGGTCGCGGTCTGGGCCGGGTTGCCCGACAGGATCGTCGAGAAGGCCGGCAGGTAGGTGTCGGCCGGGGGCTGCAAAGCCGGAAAGTCGACCGTCTGCTGCAGCGGTCCATCGAGGAGCGCCGGCGGCTCGCGGCGCAGGAACGGCACCATCCGCAGCACCGGCATGACGCCCATATAGGCCAGTACCGGTCCGGCCGAGGTGATGAGCTGCTTGATGATAGCCATGACGTCCTCTCGAGGCGATGGTCGCCACTCGCCGCAACCCGTTCGCTGATGGGGACATACGAACCTCTCGCCCTTAACGGAGGGCTGCGGCGATGGCTCGAATGTGCGGCGATGCGTCGGCGCCCGTCGGGAAAGGTTAAGGGAACCTCGCCGCCGCTGTCGATCATCCAATAGGTGGCGGAACGGTGCACTGTCGTTCGTCAAAAGCCTGCGAGATACGGGGATGATCGCCGACTTCTGTTGGCGATTTGCGGTGGAGGCGCTTACATCGTCCAGCAGGGTGAGGGTGAAGATGGGTGCGGTCTCGTCACGGTTGCGGCGCTTCGGCCGGGGACTGGCACTGGCGGTCCTGCTGTGCGGCGCCGCAGCGTCCCACCCCTCCGCCGCCGGCTCCCTCGCTTGGCCCGCCGGACGCGGTCTCGTCGACCAGACCGGGACGGCCGTGGACGAGGCCCGCTTCACAGGCCGGTTGCGCCTGGTCTATTTCGGCTACACCCGCTGCCCCGACCTGTGCCCGACCGCCCTGATGACGGTGACGCAGGCCCTCGACGAATTGCCGCCGGCCCTCCTCGCCCGGCTGGCGCCGGTGCTGATCGCGGCCGATCCGGAGCGCGACGGCCCGGGCGTGCTGGCGTCCTACCTCGACACGTTCCACCCCGCCATCGTGGCGGTGACCGGTCCGGTCGCGGTCATCGACGGCCTCGCGGCGGCCTACGCCGCGCCGATCCGGCGCCACGACGGCGTCGTCGACCACCCGGTCGAGTTCTTCCTCGTCGGCCCGGCGGGGGTGCCGGTCGGCCGGATCCCGGTCACGGTCACGCCGGACGCGCTCGCCGGGATCCTGCGGCGCGCGCTCTCCCGGTGAACCAATCGGCGCGCTCGCGCTGCATCGCACAGCTTTTCTTCGCACCGCACCAAGCACAGGCAACATCAGGAACCCGTGATTCGGCACGAAGCGGGTTGACGCGACCGCTCGCTCGTCTACTCATATAGAAAATCATAAGAACAAAGAACGATTCCACCGGGAGGAACGATGGATCGCGGAGAACGGCGCGCGCAGAGGTCCGAGTCCGGACTCGACCGGCGCAGCGTGGTGATGGGGGCCGTCGCCTGCTGCGCGGCGGCGGGCACCGCCTGGGCGGGGCCCGAGGATCTGCTGCCGCAGAAGGGCGACCGGCTGGTGATCGGCGACGGCGCCAAGGCCGGCCAGCCCGTGACGCTCGACGGCCTGCCCGTCGGCGGCGACCTCGTCGAGGCGGTGGCGGTCGATGCTCAGGGCAACAAGCGCGAGGGCTCGCGCTTCGCCAAGATCATCCTGGTGCGGGTCGCGCCCGACCAGGTCGCCGAGGACCAGCGCGCCCACGCGGTCGAGGGCGTGCTCGCGCTCTCGGCCATCTGCACCCATCAGGGCTGCACCATCTCGGGCTGGAACCACGAATCGAAGCGCCTGAGCTGCTTCTGTCACCATTCCGAGTTCCTGCCCGCCGAAGGCGGCCGGGTGGCCAAGGGGCCGGCGCGCAAGCGCCTGCCGGTGCTGCCGCTGGCCAAGGGCGAGGGCGGCACGCTGATGGTGGCCGGCGGCTTCACGTCCAAGCCGGGGCCGGGCCCCGCCTGAGCGGAACGGGACGGCGTTCGCGCGCCGCCCCGCGCCGGAAACGGCAGCGCTGCCGCGCTGTCCGCGAGGATGCAGGGCGGCGCCGTCGCGCCGCCTTGCGACAAGGGACCGAGAGCCGCGCAGCAACGACGCGGATCCGGACGACGAAACCATCAGGGTTTTCGGGAAACGCCGGGCCGGCCCTCGCGCCGGCTCCTTGGTTGAGGAGAGCAGCATGTCACGTCTCGTTCGCGCCAGGGGCTGGCTCGCCGCGGTCGCGCCCTGTGCGGTAGCCCTCGCGCTGTCCGCCGCTCCGGTCCAGGCCGGGTCCGCCGACAGCAAGCAGGCCGCCGAGGGCAAGGTCGACTACAAGCCGGTCACCGACCAGCGCCTCGCCAATCCCGAGCCCGAGAACTGGCTGCAATACCGCGGCAACTACCAGAGCTGGGGCTACTCCCCCCTTGACCAGATCACCGCGAAGAACGTCACCAAGCTCGTCCCGGCCTGGAGCCTGTCGACCGGCGTGAGCGAGGGCCACCAGGCCCCGCCGATCGTCAACAACGGCGTGATGTTCGTCACCACACCGCAGGCCCAGGTGATGGCGATCAACGCCCGCACCGGCGAGATCCTGTGGCGCTACCAGAAGGAACTGCCGCCGGAGCTGTCGCAGCTCCACCCGACCAATCGCGGCGTCGGGCTCTACGGCGACAACGTCTACATGACCACCACCGATTCCTGCGTGGTCGCGCTGGGTGCGGCCACCGGCAAGGTGAAGTGGGAGAAGTGCGTCGCCCCCTGGCAGGACGGCTACTACATGACGCTCTCGCCGCTGGTGGCGAAGGGCAAGGTCGTGGTCGGCGTCTCCGGCGGCGAGTACGGCGTGCGCGGCTTCATCACGGCGCTCGACGCCGAGACCGGTAACGAGGCCTGGAAGACCTACACGGTGGCCGGCCCCGGCGATCCGGCGGCCGATACCTGGAAGGGCGACGCCTGGAAGACCGGCGGCGGCTCGGTCTGGATCCAGGGCAGCTACGATCCGGCCGCCAACCTCGCCTATTTCGGCACCGGCAACGGCGGCCCGTGGACGCCGGACTCCCGGCCGGGCGACAACCTCTACACCTCGTCCGTCGTCGCCCTCGATCTCGACAGCGGCAAGATCAAGGGCCACCACCAGTACCACTGGAACGACGCCTGGGACTGGGACGAGGTCTCGGCGCCGGTGCTGATCGACATCGAGCGCGACGGCAAGAAGATCCCCGCCGCGATCCATGCCGGCCGCAACGGCTACCTCTGGACGCTGGAGCGCAGCAAGGACGGGCCGCTGAGCTTCGTCGACGGCAAGCCGTTCGTCTACCAGAACGTCTTCTCGTCCCTCGACCCGAAGACCGGCCGTCCCACTTACGACCAGTCCAAGATCCCGGGCATCAACCGCCGCGCCGCCTTCTGCCCCGGCCTGTGGGGCGGCAAGGACTGGCCGCCAGAGGCCTACAACCCGAAGACCGGGCTGTTCTACATCCCCAGCAACGACAACCTGTGCTCGGAGCTGGCCGGGGCCCAGGCCGGCACGCGCAAGCCCGGTGAGCTCTATATCGGCATCCCGATCGACGAGGTGCTGAACTCCCTGCGCCTGCGCGACGGCGTCGACAAGTCGAAGCCCTTCGCCATCGGGGCGATCCAGGCCTGGGATCCGAAGACCGGCAAGAAGGCCTGGCAGCACGACTTCCAGGATTCGGCGAATTGGGGGCCGCTGCTCACCACCGGCAGCGGGCTGATCTTCGCCGGCGGCACCAGCGACCGCAAGTTCCGGGCGCTCGACGGCACCACCGGCAAGGTGCTGTGGGAGACGCGGCTGAATTCCGGCGTCACCGGCGTGCCGTCGAGCTACATGATCGACGGGATCCAGTACGTCGCGGTCCAGGCCGGCTGGGGCGTCGATGCCGAGCGCATGCTCACCGGCATCAACGCGCTCATCCCCGAGGAGCGCCGGGTCAGCGTCCTGCCCCAGGGCGGCGTGATCTGGGTGTTCCGGGTCATGGGCGAGGAGGCGGCGGCCAAGTGACTCCTCGTCGAGTGATCGGCAGCCGTTCGATGATGAAGCCGGGGCTGCGTCTCGCCGCCCTGGCGCTCGCCGGCCTCCTCGCGGGGCCGGCGGGCGCGCAGAGCCCGCAACCGGGCTCGCAGGAGGGTGCGGCCGCCGCCAGCGCGGCACCCTTGCCCTCGCAACCCGACGCCCTCGTCGCCTACGTGACGCAGGCCATCCGCGACCACGACGTCGCCGCCTTCGAGCGGCTGGTGAACTGGACCGGCACCCGGGCGCAGCGCAAGCGCCTGACGCTGTACCAGATCCGCTCCGGCTTCGGCCGGCCGATCAAGGCGGCGTCCCTGGAGCCGATGCCGGAGGACGGCCTCGCCGAGGCCACCGCCCGCGGCACCCTCAAGGCCAACATGCCGATCACCGACCGGCTGCGGGTGGTGTTCGACGAACCGCCGGTCGAGGGCGACGCCGCCCCCACCAGCGTGTTCCTGATCGGCCGCGAGGCCGGCGCCTATCGCATCGCACTCTTGGTCCCGACCGGGCCGCCAAAGGGCAAGTGAGCGCGGCGGGCGGGCGCGGCGACGCGACGACCGGTCCGCGCTTGACCGCGGGCTCCGGGTGGCGCAAGCGTTTGGAATTATAATTCCACCGCCCGGAGGATTCGGTCATGGACTTCACGCTCTCCCCGCGCATCGAGGAGTTCCGCGCCCGCATCGCGGCCTTCGTCGAGACCGAGATCCTGCCCGTCGAGGCCGACCGCACCACCTGGGACGAGCACGAGAATATCGGTCCCGAGGCGCTTTCCGCGTTGCGCGCCAAGGCGAAGGCGGCCGGCCTGTGGTGCCTGCAGCTCAAGCCCGAGACCGGCGGCCAGGGCCTCGACAAGGTCGGGATGGCGGCCTGCTACACCGAGATGAACCGCTCGATCTTCGGGCCCGTCGTGTTCAACTCCGCCGCCCCCGACGACGGCAACATGATGGTGCTGGAGGCGCTGGGCACGCCGGAGCAGAAGGCGCGCTGGCTGGAGCCGATCGTGTCGGGTGCGGTGCGCTCGGCCTTCGCGATGACCGAGCCGCATCCCGGCGGCGGCTCCGACCCGTCGATGATCCGGACCCGCGCCGAGCGCCAGCCCGACGGCTCCTGGCGGATCTCGGGCCGCAAGTGGTACATCACCGGCGCCGAGGACGCGGCCCACTTCATCCTGATCGCCCGCACCTCGGACGATCCGCGCTACGGGCTCACCGCCTTCCTGTTCCATCGCGATCAGCCGGGCTGGGAGATCGTTCGCCGCATCCCGATCATGGGACCGGAGGAGCATGGCGGCCATTGCGAGCTCGCCTTCGACGGGCTCACGATCAAGCCCGAGGACGTTCTCGGCGGCGAGGGCAAGGGCCTGAAGGTGACGCAGGTCCGTCTCGGCCCGGCCCGCCTCACCCACTGCATGCGCTGGCTCGGGCTCGCCGGCCGCTGCGTCGAGATCGCGCAGGAGTATGCGGTGAAGCGCGAGGGCTTCGGCGTCCGGCTCGCCGACCGCGAGAGCGTGCAGCTGATGCTCGGCGGCCTCGCCATGGACATCGAGATCGGCCGCCTCCTGGTGATGCGCGCCGCCTGGGAGCTCGACCAGGGCCGCTTCGCCCGGAAAGAAGTCTCGATGGCGAAGGTCCACGTCGCCAACACCCTGCACCGGGCGGCGGATATCGGCATCCAGATCAACGGCGCCCGCGGCTATTCCAAGGACACGGTGCTGGAGTGGATCTACCGCTACGCCCGCCAAGCCCGCCTGGTCGACGGCGCCGACGAGGTCCACCGCATGGTGCTGAACCGCCACCTCGAATCGGAGGGCCGCGGCTTCTTCGCCTGGCCGACCGCCTAAGGCGTGCGAGCCAGACCCCGGACAGCCAGAACCAGACCGGCGGAGACCTGCTAAGGCTCTCCGTCCCGAGACCTCGCTCGAGCCGCCCATGCCCGCCCTCCACCCCGACGTCCAGGCCCTGCTGGCGATGCTGCGCGCCGCCAACGCGCAACCCCTCGAGGCGCTGCCGCCCGAGGCGGCACGGCGCGGCTACCTGGCCGGGCGCCGCGCCCTTCAGCCGCCGCCGGACCCGGTCGCCGAGATCCGCGATCTCGCCGCCCCCTCCCCCGCCGGGCCGGTGCCGCTGCGGCTCTATCGCGGCGAGAGCACGGTGCCGGGCACGCCCCTACCCTGCCTCCTCTACCTGCATGGCGGCGGCTGGGTGCTCGGCAACATCGAATCGCACGACTGGGTCTGCCGGCGCCTCGCCAACCTGACGCAGGCCTGCGTGATCGCGGTCGATTATCGGCTGGCCCCCGAGCATCCGTTCCCGGCCGCGGTCGAGGATGCGGCGGCGGCTCTGACCTTCGTGGCCGAGCGGGCGGAGGGATTGGGCGTCGATCCCGACCGTCTCGCGGTCGGCGGCGACAGCGCCGGCGGCAATCTCGCGGCGGTGCTCGCCCTGATGGGCCGCGACGGCATCCTGCCGCGGACGGCGATGCAGGTGCTGCTCTATCCGTCCGTCGATCTCGGCCTGACCAGCGAGGGCTTCGAGCGCATCACCGAGGGCCAGCCCCTGACCGCCGGCACGATGCGCTACTTCGTCGACCACTACGCCCCCGACCCGCGCGACCGCACCGACTGGCGCGCCTCCCCGGCCCGCGCCGCGAGCCTTGCCGGCACGGCGCCCGCCCTGGTGCTGACCTGCGGCCACGACCCGCTCTGCGAGGAGGGCCGCCTCTACGCCCACCGTCTCGAGCGCGAGGGCGTGCCGGTCACGGCGCTGCATCTCTCCGACCAGACCCACGGCATCCTGACGATGAGCCGCGTGGTGCGCACCTCCGCGACGGTGCTCGCCTTCGTGGCCGAGGCCCTGCGGGAGCGCTGGAGCCTGGGTGGGCCAGAGGGCGGGCGCGGCGGACGGTAGCGCCCGCTCACGGTAGCGCCCGCTCACTGCCCCTTGTAGCTCTTCACCGCGGCGCTCACCGCCGCCGGCTTCGCCGGTGCCGTTCTCTCCGACGCAGTCTTCTCCGTGCCGGTCTTCTCCGGGGCGGATGTCTCCGGCGCAGCCTTTGCCGCCTGCGGCGCCGGCCGGGCGGCCTTGGCGGGAGGAGCGGCCTCGGCGCGGAGGGCGGGCTTGGTATCCGTCGCGGGCTTTGCTTCGACGGCGGGCTTGGACTCCGTGGCGGGCTTGGCCACCGACGCATCCTTCCACGGCTGAGCCGCGACGGCGCGGGGATCGGGCTTCGCGTCGGGCGCCGGCTTCGTGGCGGCGGTCGCCCCGCCCGGAGCGGCCGGCAGCGTGCCGTCGCGGGCATCGTGCGCGGCCTTGCCCTCGGGCGTCCCCGGCCCCTGCGCGTCCCGGTGGCCGGCTCCGTGAGGTCCCGCGGGATGCGCCGGGCCGGCCTGGCCGGAATGCGGGTGTTTGTGTGGGTGTGGGTGTTCGGCCCTGTCGCGTCCTACCGGGCCGTGTTCCACCTTGCCGCGCTTCATCTCGCTCCGCTTCGCCTTGCCCCGCTCCGCCTGGCCGGGGCCCGTCACCGCGACCTCGCCCGGGCCCTGCGGCCGGGGCTTCCCGTCGGCATCCGCCGTCGGCGCGAGGTCGGGAACGCCGAGCGCGGGCGGCGCGTCGGAGATTGTCCGCGGCAGCGTGCCCATGGGGACGGCAGCGGTCGCGACGGCGCTCGTCCCCGCCCGTACCGTATCGGCGGCGTAGCTCTGGACCGCCCGCTGCACGTCGCCGGACGCGGCCCCGTGCACCAGGTCCCGCACCACCTGCCCGGGCTTGAGCGGAAGAACGCGGAGCGCGGCGGCATCGAGCCCGTCCAGCACGGCCGCCACCGTTCTGCCGGCAGCCTTCGCGGCCGTCCGCCCGCTCGCATCGACCGGGACGGCCCTGGACGAACCGGTCCGGCCCGCGGCAACCTCGCGATCCCCCGACGAGACGGCGCGCGACGACGCAAGTCCCAATATCTGGCTGGCGAGTTCGAAGCGAGACAGAAGATCAGGCTTGGCCTTACCAGTCGCAGCCACGCCCTGCGGGCGGTTGGTCGATGCGTGAACTGTGCTTCCTGTCGCCGAAACTTGCATCTTGCTCTCCTGTGCTGGAGGCGAGCATCGGCTCCGAGGTGTTTCGAAGTCCAAGCCGAAATCCGTAAAATTCGACGCAATCAGGAATTTCCGGAAGCACAGATCTGATTTGGTTGACGCAATCTGAGTCTTCGATCGTATAGACCAATATATAAATCGACCTAATCCAGTGTGTTCGCCTAAGATTGATTTATATTTCCACGCCTAGATCTAACCGTTATCATGATATCATCGACAGTCTTCGCCGCACGCGGCGGGTCCGTGGTTGGTGTCGTCGTAGAAATGAACAGAAATGAAGCGCTGCGACGCACCCGGCTGCCTACGCGGCCGAGCTTTCGCACGAGGTCGCGAAGGCCGGGAATGATGTGATATGATTCCTATCTCGGATCTCTGCGGAATGCCGGGCGCGGCGGGAATGAGGGCCGCGCCGGTCCGCCGCCGGCGGGGTCCAGCACGCCGCGGCGGCCGCGCCGAGCCATCGTTCGCGCCGCAGAGCTGGAACGGGGTCGATCCGGATCGCGATCGACCAACCCGCACGAAGCGCCGTCGCCGGGGACAGGTTTCGTCGCCCGGCTCACCTTGCGCGTCGCGCATCGGAACGCACGCCGGGCGCGCCAAGTCGCGGCGGAAGGCGGCGCACAGCCTCGACCGCTCACACAATCTCTCGCGAAGACGCTCCGACGAATGACGGGCGACGAGAGCAGGCCGCCAGACCGCCTCGGCGGTCCATCGGCTGCCGGGCTATCGCGACGGGCCTAGGCCGCTCGGTGCGGCGGGCTCAGGCCCCGCCGCGGGCCGAGCGCCTGGGCGTACCGGCGGACTTCCGGCGCGGTTTGGCGGGTCTCTCGGCCGGGCCTTCGGCGGCGATGTCGTCCGCGGGCTCCGGCGCCGCCTCAGGCGCGCGCACCGTCTCGGGGCCTCTCGCCTCGCGGGTGATCATCTCCACCATGCTCTGCGGCAAGCGGACGAAATGACCGGTGCCGTGTCCGGAGCGGTCGAGGATCTCGGCGAAGACGGGCTTGTGCGGCTCGTGCCCGGCCTCGCCCAGCGCGCAGGGGCGGCGCGGCAGGGCGCTCAGCTTCGCGGCGAGTTCCTTCGGCACCAGTGCGTTCACGCCTCACCCTCCCGTCTGCCGGACAGGCCGGAGATGTAGGACCGGTAGGGTTAACGATCGGCTGCCAAGGCGCCGCCCGCGCCGAGCGGGACGACACCGGGGAGGCCGTCGCCGACCGGCACGGGACGGGCTGCGCGCCCCGCCCTCGATCACGACGAAACCGGTTGACCGCGCCCCGCCGATTCCCTAGAGCGTTGACCCACAGGAGACGTGGCCGAGCGGCTGAAGGCACTCGTTTGCTAAATGAGCAAGCCCCGAAAGGGGCTTCGAGGGTTCGAATCCCTCCGTCTCCGCCATTATAAGACATTGAAATCATTGAGATTTCTGCCAAGCGGCAGAGTCTGGGCGGCACGATGCCCGTCACAGCCCGGACCCCGGTCCAGGCTCCGGCTCGGTGTGCCCCTGTACGTCGTCAGGCGCGGCGAGCGTTGGTGGTTTCGTAAGGCCATTCCCGTAGACCTCGTGGACGTGCTCGGCATCGCCGCGGTCCGCGGGTGGTTGGGCATCCGAGAGGCGCGCTGGAGGTGCTGGTCAGGGTCGAGGAGGGCTACGCCGTCCTGTGGCCCGAGCGCCCCGTGCGTCCGGCGCGCGACGGGACGGCTTCGGCCATTTTGCCTTGCACAGTCTGCTGGCCGGCGAATTCGTGGCCGGGGCGGAGCGTCGGCCGGAGCCGGGCGAGATCTCGATCGGGGATACGCCCCATCCGCATCGATCGCGCAGGGAAGGTGCGCACCTCGACACGGTACCGCTCGCGCGGGAGCACGTGCCGGCCGCGCTGGGCTCCGTCGATCAAATCCACGGCGCGTTCATTTTCCTTGCATCGGTCGCGACGACGCTGACGTGGTTCCCGTCATGGCAACCCTTTCCGCCCGTACCCATGATGACGCCGTCCGGCTCCGGGCCTGAACGGTCCGGCTCCGTCTCCCTCACGCTCCTGCTCGCCGGCATCCAGCTGCTCGCCTTCTGCGAGCGGTTCCTTCTCACCGTGGTGGCGCACCCGCTCAAGCTCGATCTCGGCCTGACCGATGCGCAGCTCGGAATCCTCCAGGGCTCGGCGTTCGTCCTGCTGCACGCCCTGAGCCTGCCGGTCTGGGGGCGGGCCGCCGATCGCGGGCGTCAGCCCGCGATGCTCGCCACGGGCATCGTCGTGTGGAGCGCGGCCGCCATCATATGTGGGCTCGGGGAGTCGTTCCTGGTGCTGGTGCTGGCGCGCATGCTGCTCGGGCTCGGGCAGGCGGCCGTCGCGCCCGCCGCGCTGTCGCTGCTGGCCTACCGCCTGCCGCCCGGCCGCCTCGGACGCGGCGTGTCCTGGCTGACGGCCAGCGCGAGCCTGGGGCGCAGCCTCGCGCTGCTCGCCGGCGGAGGCGTCCTGGCGTTGCTGACCGCCGCCGGGGGCCTGTACCTGCCGGGCCTCGGCCACCTGCCGCCGTGGCGCGCCCTCCTCGTCCTCGCCTGCCTGCCCAACATCCTCGCCGTCGCGGCCGCCCTGCGCATCGCCGCACCGCCGGCCCGAGGGAGCGCGGCGCGGAGCAGGAGCGGCCGGGCCTGGGCCTGGATCCGCCGTCGTCGCAGGCCCTATCTCGTGCTCTTCGGGGCCGCGGCCTGCGCGGTCCTCGTCACGCAGACGCTCGCCGCCTGGGCGCCGATCTTCTACGTGCGCGCGCACGGCCTGACGCCGGCCGAGAGCGGCGTGCATCTCGGATTGCTCGTGCTCTTCGTCGCACCGCTCGGCCATCTCGCGGGCGGCCGCCTCATCGACCGCGGGCGCGCTGCCGGCAGACGGGCCGGCGCCGGGCGGACGCTCGCCGCCGGCCTGCTCCTCGTGCCGCCCTGCACCGCGGTGATGACCCTGTCCGACGACCTCCGGCTCTCCCTCGCCGGCTTCGCCGCCCTGGCGGCGGCGCTCGGCCTGACGAGCCCGGCGGCACTGGCCGGCCTGCAGTTCCTGACGCCCGCCTCCATGCGCGGGTTCGTGAGTGCGATGTTCATCGCCGGGGTGACGTTGGTCGCGCTCGGCCTGGGGCCGGTGCTGGTCGGCCTCCTCAACGACCACGTGTTCGGACAGGAGGCCGTCGGCTCGGCCCTGCTGGCGGTGTTCGTCGCGGTGGCGCTCATCGGGGTGGTCCTCGCCTCGACCCTGGACGGGGTCGTCCGGGCCGGGCGGGCGCGACCGTGAGCCGACGGTTGACCGACATCGTCTGCGCGCGGGCCGGCGGAGAGCCCCTGGCCTTCGGCGAGATCTCGGTCGCCGGGGCACCGCATCGTCGTCGGCGGTTCCAAGCCCACCTTCTGACGGTGCCGGTCGACCGGGATCGGGCATTCCCCACCGATCAGGGGCAATCCCGGATCGGTCCGATGGACGGGCTGAACGCCCGTCTTCGGTCGAGCGCCCCCCTGTCAATGATACGGTCATACCAGACCGGCGCCATAAATTTTCGGAACCCGCTGGTGCGCGACTTGTTTGTGGATCACTGCCGGTAGGGCAGCGACGAGACGAGAGGGCGAATTGCGCGGCGATCGCTCGTCTTAACGCTGCGTCAATGGCCGACGTACTCGGTCGACCCGGAGCACGGCGGGCGACCGCAGTTCCGGACCGACTGCGAGAGTGGCGGGCCCGATCGTCATCTCGGCCAAATATGCCGTCCGCACTACTAGTATAAACCGATCATTGAATGCTATTGGCGGGGTATCATCTCCCATACGGTTATGGATTTACTGATCGCAGAGGAGAACCCATGACCGAAGACCGGAATTCGACGGCCGCCGATCATCTCAAGGGTTCGGTCAAGGAGGCTCTGGGCAAGCTCACCGGGGATGTCCGGATCGAGGCCGAGGGACGGCGCCAGAAGCAGGAATCGACCTCGCCGAAGGCGGGGCGATCCGGATCGCCGGAGCGGGAGCGCGGCTGACGCCACGCGTCGGCGACCGCCCGAACACGCTCTTCCGACGGGACAGGCCGGGATCGCGAGAGACAGCGGTCTGGCCGGCTCGTCGACAGTCTCAAGTCTTCGACGGACCAGGGATCGTCGGCAGACCGAAGATCGGGTCGCGAACACCATCGGTGAGGTTACGTCCGTTTCCCGCGCCGATGCGGGAAGCAGTCACCTGCCCCAACGCACCGCTTCACCCTGAACGGTTCACACGGAGAGGACACGACATGAGCAACGGATATCCCTCGATGACCGCCCTGCTGGGACTGCTCGCGGTGGCGGGCTACCAGAACCGGGACAAGATCGCCGAGTGGCTCGGCAACCCCGCCCGGGACGCCCACGGCACGGTCGTGCCGCCGATCGCCCGGACCTCCCCCGTGACGGGCGCGGCGACGCCGGGCAGCCTGATGCCCGGCAACGCGATGCCGAGCGGCTTGGAGCGCGTGCTCGGCGGCGTCGGCTCGGCCGGGGTCGGCGGGCTGATCGCCAGCGGGCTGTCCGAACTGGTCGAGCACTTCACCAAGGGCGGCCACGGCGAGGCGGCGAATTCCTGGGTGAGCCAGGGTGCCAACCGGGACATCGCCGAGGCGGATCTGGAGCGCGCCATCGGCCCGCTAACGCTCGATCACCTCACCCACCAGACCGGTCTCAGCCGCGCCGAGATCCTCGCGCGCCTGTCGCGCGAGCTGCCCTCGGCCATCGACCGGTACGCGACCGACGGCCGCCGCTTCGCCTGAGGCCCGGCAACGCTTCGCCTGAGGCCCGGCAACGCAAAGCCGCGGCCCGCCATCCCCGCATGGCGGGCCACCAGAGCATTGTCCGACGAAGCGGACACCGGTTCGTCGCAGAAAATACGGCAAAATCAAAGATTTGGAGAGCTTCGCGATTGCCCTGCGATCGTGAGGCGCTCCAGCCGTCGCGGTCCGGTGCCGCCGTCCTCCGTCGCGCAACCAGGGGAACCTGCATCCCATGATGGCCCGCTCGCGTCGCATTCTCGTCACGGCACTGCTCGGCGTGCTCGTCGGCCTCGGCGTGATCGTCGCGGCGCTGCTCGGCCGGCCTGCGCGGAAGCGGATCATGGTCGACGCGGATCCGCCGGCCCCGGCCCGATCCCCGGTCCTCCGGGTGGGGAGCGGCGGGCGGGCGCTGGCCGTCGCCGGCCTAGCGAGCCTGCTGCTCCTGGCCGGGCTCGCCTACCGGAATCGCGACGCGTTCGTCGGGCTCACGTCGGAGCCGCCGGCCGGGACCGGCACGCCTCTGGCCCTCCTGTCGCCGCCGGGGGCCGGAGTCGCGCCTGCGCCGGCCCCGACGGCGGGGACGCCGACCGCCGCGTCCCCGACCCCCGCGCCCGGCGGGCCGGCCCGGCTGCCCGCCGCGTCTCCCGCCCCGAGTTTCGACGTCGTGCGCGTCGAGCCGAACGGGGACGCCGTCATCGCCGGGCAGGCCGCGCCGTACGCCTCCGTCGAAGTGCTCGTCGACGGTCGACCCGCGGCGCGGGCGCGGGCCGGTGCCGACGGCACCTTCACCGTGACACCGCCGCCCCTGGCGACCGGAAGCCGCGAGATCGGCCTGCGCGCGACCGATGCCCGGGGCGACGAACGGCGCTCGCCGGCCCGCGTCGCGGTCGTGGTCGCTCCGGACCGGGATGCCAAGCCGCTCGTCGCCCTCACCTCGCCCGACCGGCCGACGGTGGTCCTGTCCCAGCCCGAGAGCCCGACCGCGAGCCGCCCGTCCCCCATCGACGGGCCCGGCAGGCAGGCGCTCCGGGCGGAATGGGGTCCCGCACCGGTGCAGGACGCGCCGCGTTCCGGAGATGACGGGCGCGGTTCCAAGGCCTGCCGTGCGGCCTCCGGCATCGAGGCCGAGGCCGGCCGGGCGGAGGGCGGGTCTCCGTCGTCCGGTGCGGCGAACCCGGCGCCGATGTCGCGCCGGGCGGACGCGCCCGCCACGGCGGCGGCACCGCCGAAGGTCGTCAGCATCGATGCCGGGACTGGCGGATCGCTGTTCGTCACCGCGAGGGCGGAAGCGGGGGCGAGCCTGCGGCTCTACCTGAACGAGACGCTGATCGCCCCGGCCACGATCGGCCGCGACGGGATCGTGACCTTCACCATCGGCCAGGGCGTCAAGCCGGGATCCTACAGGGTGCGGCTCGACCTCGTCGATCCCGCGACGGGCCAAGTCCGCGACCGGGCGGAGGTGCCGTTCACGGCGCCCGATCCCGGCCACCACGACGGGATCGACGGATCCACGGCGCGGCAGAACACGGCCCACGCGGCCGGACCGGGCCCTGCGGAGCTGCGCGCCCGCGCGGAGGATACGGCCGAGGCCGACCGCGAGCGCCGCGCGGCCCCGGCCGGCCCGCCGTCTCCCTTCAGCACCGGCAGCGTGCGCACCGGGGGCTTGGCCGCGACCGCCCCGCCCCGGCCCGGCGAGACCTCCTCCGAGGTGTCTATCCCGGGAATCGAGACGGTCCGCATCGTGCGGGGCGACAGCCTGTGGCGGATCAGCCGGCGCACCTACGGCGAGGGGGAGCGTTATTCGGTGATCTACGACGCCAACCAGGCCCAGATCCGCGACCCGGATCTCATCTACCCCGGACAGGTCCTGGTCCTGCCGAACCAGGACACCCGCGACACCGGCCAGGAGGGGAAGCGCGAGTGAACCGGAGTGCCGCCCCCGGCTGAGACGTGGATCCGGCCTCGGTCCCGACCGGCGGCGAGAAGCACATCCAGACTCCGCAACCAGAAAGGCGGCGGCCGGGCCGGGCCGGCCGCCGCCTTCCGGTCACGCGAGAGCCACGTGCAGCCGCGCCTCGGATCCGCGGCGCGCGGCGCCACCAAGGGCGAGCGCCGCGGCACCCGGCGGCGTCCGCGGCCGGGGCATCGCCGCCGCCGGGCATGGCGGCGGATCGTCATCGTCGTCCCGCCGGCGGGACCGGATGGTGCGGTGCAGGGCCGCGAGGCCGCGCGGACGCTTTCGCGGCGGCCCGCTCCGCGCCGGGCGGGCCGGGTCGTGGTCGAGCTGCGCCAGCGCTGCCAGCACGGCATCCACCGAGACCGGCTCGGCCCTGGCACCGGCCAGGCAGCGCAAGCCGGGCGCGCCCTCGAGGGCGCAGGCATCCGATGCCCAGGAGGCCAGGACCGCGCGCTTCTCGGCCCGGGTCAGGTGCGGGTGCGCCAGCACCTCCCGCGGATGCCGAAAAACGTCGCCGGGGGCGACGAGGGCCTGCCACGCGTCGAACGAGGCCGGCGGCATGGTCGGCGGGTTGACGGGTCCGGACGTCGCGGGTCCGGAGCGGGTGAGATGCGTCTCCATCATCGACATGGATCATCCTCCCTCGTGTGAACGACGAAACGGGGCCGGTCCCCGGGGGCCGCTGCCCCGAGGTCGGTTCCTCCACGGATCGAGCGGGGATCAGGCGGCCTTGACGCGGTCTTCCCGGGCGCGGTCCCCGGCGCTCCGGTTCTCGACCTGAGCCGGCGCGTTGTCCTGCCCGAGGGCGGCCTGGCTGCCGCCGATGGCGATGCGGCGCGGCTTGAGCGCCTCGGGCACCTCGCGCTTGAGGTCCACGGCGAGCAGGCCGTGCTCCAGGCTGGCACCCGTGACCGTCACGTGGTCGGCCAGGTTGAAGGTCTGGCGGAAGGCGCGGGCCGCGATGCCGCGATGCCGCGATGCAGGTAGGCGCGCTCGGCCTCCCTGTCCTTCTTCTGGCCGGTGACGACCAGCGTGGTGTCGTGCTGGGTCAGCTCGATCTCGTCCGGCGAGAAGCCGGCCACCGCCATGGTGATGCGGTAGGCGTCGTCCGCGACCTTCTCGATGTCGTAGGGCGGCCATTGCGTCGACGGCTCGACGCGGGCGGCCTGGTCGAGCATCGAGAACAGGCGGTCGAAGCCGACGGTGGAGCGGTAGAGCGGGGCGAAGTCGTAAGTCCTCATGACCACATCCTCCTGAAGAGCAACGTGATGACGAGGGCCGCCGGAGACCTGGAGCATCGTCCGCGTCGTCGGACGATGGGTCCGGCGCCCGAATTGCGAGCCCGTCGGGGCCTCGCGCGCAGGGAACGCGCCGGCGCGGGACAGGTTCCGCAGATCGGCAAATTTTTTCGGGGCGGCCGCGACGGGGCCGCCCCGCCCCTCACCCCTGCATCTTCGCCAGCATGGCGTCCGAGACCGCGAAGTTGACGAAGACGTTCTGCACGTCGTCCTGGTCCTCGATGGTTTCGACGAGGCGGATCAGCTTCTCGGCGGTCTCGTCGTCGACGTCGACGGTGTTCTGGGCGCGCCAGATCAGGGCGGTGCGGCGGGGCTCGCCGAAGCGGGCCTCCAGGGTCTTGGAGACCTCGCCCATCGCGCCCTGCTCGCAGGTGATCTCGTGGCCGCTCTCGTCGGACTTCACGTCGTCGGCGCCGGCCTCGATGGCGGCCTCCAGCATCGTGTCGGCGTCGGCCACCTTGGCGTCGAAGGCGACGAGGCCGACGCGGTCGAACATGAACGACACCGCACCCGTCTCGGCGAGGCTGCCGCCGGACTTGGTGAAGGCCGAGCGCACGTCCGACGCGGTGCGGTTGCGGTTGTCGGTCTGCGCCTCGACGATCAGGGCGGCGCCGCCGGGGCCGTAGCCCTCGTAGCGGATCTCTTCGTAGTTCTCCGCGTCGCCGCCGGCCGCCTTCTTGATGGCGCGCTCGATGTTGTCCTTGGGCATGTTCTCGGCCCGGGCCGCCAGGATGGCGGCGCGCAGGCGCGGATTCATCGACGGGTCCGGCGTGCCGAGCTTGGCCGCCACGGTGATCTCTCGGGCGAGCTTGGAGAACACCTTCGAGCGGACCGCGTCGACGCGGCCCTTGCGGTGCATGATGTTCTTGAACTGTGAATGCCCGGCCATGGTGCTCCCCGGCGGATGATCGTCCTCGCGCGCGGAGAGCGCCCGGCGGGGCTCTCGACGCCGCCGAGGGACGCGTGAGACAGCCGGCTTATAGGCGCCCGCCCCCGGGGAAGACAATGAGGAAGACAATCGCGCCGCGCGCGGTCTTCACGCGCCTTCGCAGGCGCGAAAGCGTGGTGGAATCAGGGGCCTAACCGCGCGGGGTCAGTGCGCCGCGCCCCCGATGATCGCCCGGCGCAGGCGGCCCGAGACGAGGTCGATCAGCGCCACGGTGACGAGGATCATGAGCACCAGGAAGGCGACCTGCTGCATCTCCAGCACGCGGATCAGCTCGGTGAGGTACTGGCCGATGCCCCCGGCCCCGACGATGCCGATGATGGTGGCCGAGCGGGTGTTCGACTCGAAGAAGTACAGCACCTGGCTCGCCAGGACGGGAAGCACCGCCGGCACCAGGCCGAAGCGCACCCGGTGCAGCCGGCTGCCGCCCGACGCGGTCACGCCCTCCTGCGCCTTGCGGTCGGCGGTCTCGATCGCCTCGGAGAAGAGCTTGCCGAACGCCCCGACATCCGAGCACGCGATGGCGAGCGCGCCGGCGAAGGGCCCGAGGCCGACGACGTTGATCCAGATCAGGGCCCAGATCAGCACGTCGACCGAGCGGATCACGTCGAAGCCGCGGCGCACCCCAAAGCGCAGGAAGGGGTTCGGCACCACGTTGCGGGCGGCGAGGAATGCGACCGGGAAGGCGAGGCAGGCCGCCGTCAGCGTGCCGAGGAACGCGATCGCCAGGGTCTCCCCGAGCGCGGTCAGGAACAGGCCGAGGCGCCCTTGCGCCGAGGGCGGCAGCATCATGCCGGCGAAGTCGCCGAGGCGGTGCAGGCCGTGGAGGATCCGCAGCAGCGAGAAGTCGAGCCGGACCATCGCGACGACGGCGAGGCCGATGACCGCCGCGAGGGTGCCGAGGATGACGGCGCGGCGCGGCCACGAGGCCCGGAAGACCTGGGGGTGGCGGGCGCGCAACCCGTCGAGGTCGGCGAGGGCGGCTTGCCGAAGGAGAGACCGGCGCAAGGGCGAGGGCGGGCGGCGCATCACGGGTGGGCCTCCCGGCCGAGGAGGTGGTGGCGCAAGCGCTCGGTGGCGAGGTCGATCGTCACCACGGTGAGGATGATGAGGAGCAGGATCGCGCTCACGTCCGCGTAGTAGAAGTTGCGGATCGCCACCAGGAATTCCTGGCCGATGCCGCCGGCGCCGACGAACCCCATCACGCCGGCCCCCCGCACGTTGATCTCGAAGCGCAGCAGCGCGTAGGAGGCGAAGTTCGACAGGACCTGCGGCACCACCGCGAAGCGCACGGTCTCAATGAGGCCCGCGCCCGTGCCGGTCAGGCCCTCGACCGGCTTCATGTCGATGTTCTCGACGACCTCGGAAAAGAGCTTGCCGAGCGCCCCCGTGGTGTGGATGGCAAGCGCCAGCACGCCGACCATCGGCCCGAGCCCGAAGGCGATGACGAAGATGAGGGCGAACACCACCTCCGGCACGGTACGGCACACCTCCAGGAAGCGCCGGGCGCAGAAGCGGATCGTGCCTGAGCGCACGAGGTTGGCGGAGGCGAGGAAGCAGAGGCAGAAGGCCGCGATGCCGCCGAACAGCGTGCCGAGATAGGCCATCAGGACCGTCTCGGCCAGGAGTCCGAGCCATTTCGGCAGGCCCCAGTACCAGGCTGCGAGGTCGGCCGGGAGGTTCGCCCAGGTCAGCGGCGGCAGGATCTGGGTGATGTAGGTGGTGAAGTTCTGGATGTTGTCGAGGAAGGTGAGCGGCCGCACCTCGGCCATCCAGCCGGCCAGGAGATACAAGGCTACGATCGCGACGAAGACCGCCAGCGTACGCAGGCGCGTGGACGCGACGGCGCCGGAATAGGTCGCGAGCAGCGTGGTCTCGCGCTCGGGGGGCAGTCTGTCGATCTGGACGGTCACGGGTATTTGCGTCTCCGGGGCCGGATGGAGCGCTTTCCCTCGGAAAGAGAGTCCGGCGAGAAAATCGAGCGCGGGCCTCCCCTCTCCCCGCGGGCGCAGGGCTATCCGGGGAAACAAAAGGGCGCGGGCTTTTCCCCTCCCCCCCTCTGCGGGGGAGGGTGGCCCCCGCGTCAGCGGGGGTCGGGAGAGGGGAACCACGCTTCCGGAGAGGTCACGACCTTCATGAAGAGCGCCCCCTGGGCCAGCGTCGCGCTGCCCCTCTCCCGGCCTGCTCCGCAGGCCACCCTCCCCCGCAGAGGGGGGAGGGGAAAGCATGTGCTATTTCTTTCCCCGGACAGCCCTGCGCCCACGGCGAGAGGGGCGACCCGCGCCTCTTCTGTTAGCCTCGGCCCTCCTCACCGGAGGAAGGCCGTCACCCTCACGACCGCTTGCGCTGCTCGTCGTTGTGGCGGAGCATCTCGATGATCGGCTGGTAGTCCTTCAGCGTCACCGGGGTGAGATCGAGGTCCTTGCCGTCCGAGAGCTTGTCGAAGGCGGCCTTGTCCTTGGTCGGCAGGTCGACGAAGGCCTGGCGGATCGAAGTCTTCAGGTCGTCCGGCAGGCTGGCGAGCACCGCGAACGGGCCCTCGGGCAGGAACTCGGACTTGAAGACGATGCGGAATTCCGACTGCTTCATCGGCGTGCCGTCGGCGTTCTTCACCATGCCCTTGGTCAGCATCCGGGACAGGTTGCTGTCGGTGTCGGAGTTCCAGAAGTTGGCGGCGGCGTCCGCGGTGCCCTGGGCGAGCGCCAGCACGGCGTTCTCGTGGCTGCCGGCGTAGAAGGTCTTGCCGAAGAGCTTGTCGACGTCGTGGCCGGCCTTGTGCAGGAAGAAGCGCGGCGCCTGGTTGCCGGAGGTCGAGTTCGGATCGACGAGGGCGAGGCTCTTGCCCTTCAGATCCTCGATCGTCTTATACGGGCTGTCGGCACGCACGTAGATCACCGAGTAGTAGCCCGAGACGCCGGTCTCGTGCTTCTGGTTGACCACCGGCTCGATCTTCACGCCGGTGATGACGGCGCGGGCGAAGGAGGCCGGGCCGTAGAAGCCGATCTGGATGTTGCCGGCGCGCTGGCCCTCGATCACCGCGGCGTAGTCGTTGGCGACCCGCAGCTTCACCGGAACGCCGAGCGCCTTGGTGAGGTAGGCGGTGAGCGGCGTCCAGCGGTCGACGGTGCCGGAGGCGTTCTCGGCCGGGATGACGCCCAGCGTCAGCTCGGGGTACTTGGCCTTCCAGTCCTGCGCCGAGGAATTTTGCGCCAGGGCCGGGCCGGCGGCGAGCGCCAGGAGGGCGGCGCCCACGAGGGTGCGACGGTTCAGCATCGGATCGGGTCCTTCTTGGAACGGGGAATGTCTCAGGCGCTCAGCGCCTCGGCGTGGCGGACCGGGATCGGCGCCACGAAAGGCTCGGGCTCGCCCCGGTCCATCACTTCGCCGGCCTCGAGTCCGTAGAGGGTGCGGGCGACGTCCTCGGTGAGGTCGAAGCCGCGGCCGTCGAAGACCACCCGGCCGGCCGAGAGGCCGATCAGCCGGTCGCAATAGGCCCGGGCGAGGTCGAGGGAGTGCAGGTTGCAGAGCACCGTGATGCCGTAGCGCCGGTTGGCGTCGGCGAGCGCGTCCATCACCAGGCGGGTGTTGCGCGGATCGAGGGAGGCCACCGGCTCGTCCGCCAGGATGATCTCCGGCTCCTGCACCAGGGCGCGGGCGATGGCGACCCGCTGCTGCTGGCCGCCCGAGAGCTGGTCGGCCCGGTTGGCGGCGAAGGCCCCCATGTCGAAGTTTTCCAGCGCCGCGAGAGCCAGCGCCTTGTCCTCCTCGCTCCACAGCTTCAGGAGCGAGCGGTGCGCCGGAACCTGGTTGAGCCGACCCATCAGCACGTTCGTCATCACGTCGAGCCGGCCGACGAGGTTGAACTGCTGGAAGATCATCGCGCAGCGGGCGCGCCAGGCCCGCAGGGCCTTGCCGCGCAGGGCCGTCACGTCGGTACCGTCGTAGAGGATGCGCCCGCCCGTCGGGTCGGCGAGGCGGTTGATCATCCGCAGCAGGGTCGACTTGCCGGCGCCCGAGCGTCCGATCACGCCGACGAAGCTGCCGCGCTCGATGGCGAGGCCGACGCCGTCCACGGCCCGGCGCGCCCCGTATTGGCGCGTGAGATTCTCGACAACCAGCATCCGTTCGCCCGATTTCGCTGTTCGGGCGAACGTAAACGCCGGTTCAACGACAGCCGGATGACAGTCCTTCAGTGCTTAGCCGGCGTACTTGTCGAGGAATGACTCGATCGGAAGCTGGCGAAAGTCCGGAAGGGCGTGGCGCAACCGGTCGTGGTCCCAGTCCCACCAGGCAAGCGCGAGCAGGCGCTCGGCGGTGGCCTCGTCGAAGCGGCGGCGCACGGGGCGGGCCGGGTTCCCGACCACGATGGTGTAGGGCGCGACGTCCCGGGTGACGATCGCGCCCGCCCCGACCACCGCGCCGGTGCCGATGCGGCACCCGGGCAGCACCACGACCCCGTGGCCGATCCAGACATCGTGGCCGATCGTCACCGGGCTCGCCCGGCGGCGGTCGAAGAAAGCGGGCTCGTTCGCCTCCTCCGGCCAGTACGAGGCGGCGCGGTAGGTGAAGTGGCTCTGCGAGGCCCGCTCCATCGGGTGGTTGCCCGGGTTGATCCGCACCATCGCGGCGATCGAGCAGAACTTGCCGATCGTCGTATAGATCACCTCGCCGTCGTTGCCGATGTAGGAATAGTCGTCGAGCACGGTCTCGGCGAGGCTCGTGCGCGGGCCGATCTCGGTGTAGCGGCCGAGGCGGCATTCCCGGACCCGGGCGGTCGGGTCGATCCCGAGTTGTCCGGCCATGATCACCCTCCGAACGGAATGCGCTGCACGACCCGGAACGGGCCCGCGCCGTCCTGGCGCAGCACCGACAGGGCGTCGAGGGTGAGGTTTTCGCCCGCGCCGTAGGCCGCGGCCAGCCGCTCGCGCCAGGGCGCGCGGGCTTCCTCCGGCAGGGCATCCGTCAGGGTCATGTGGAAGCGGAACTCCTCGAAGACGTACGGGTAGCCCCACCGCGCCAGCAGCGCGCGGCCGCGGGGGCTCAGGCGCTCGGGATGGCGGCGCGCGGTCTCGGCCGCGGTGAGGGCGGCGCGGAACGGCTCGAAGGCGGCGACGCATTCGGCGGCGAACAGGCCGAGCTCCGGGGGGGCTGCGTCGGGGATCAGGGCCGTGAAGGCGCCGAGCGTCGCGACGTGCAGGGGGCCGACCGGGACCGGGGGATGGTCCGCCGCCAGGGCGGCCGCCGCCTCCAGGAGGTCGGCCTCGCCCATGCCGGGGACGAGCCGCATCGGCGCCTTCAGGGTGGCGTGGAAGCCGTACCAGCGGGGGGACTCGGTCGCGCCCGCGAGGTCGGCCATCCCGTCGGGATGGGGGATCTCGGCACCGGTGTGGTTGTCGGTGCCGAGCACAGCGTTGCCGAAGCGGGCGAGGTCCGATCCGGGCTTCGGCGTGAAGTAGAGGGCGTAGCGGGGGATGCCGGTCACGCGGTTCTCCTTGTTCCGCGTGATTCAGCACGGGGGCGTGACTGAACGGTGACGGAGAAAGGCGCGAGGATGGCCGCGCATCAACCCTCCCCTCTCTGCGGGGGAGGGTGGCCTACGGAGTAGGCCGGGAGAGGGGCAGCGCGACGCTTCAGGACAAGGCGCCCTTCACCACGGTCGCGACCTCTCCGGAAGCGGGTTCCCCTCTCCCGCCCCGCATTCGCGGGGCACCCTCCCCCGCGGAGGGGGGAGGGTTCAGCCTGCGCTCGACCGCCGACCGTTACGCCGGCGCCAGTTCCCGCACCGGCCGGCGCCACCTCGCCGGCCCGTCGCGGTGGACCGAGGTGCCGGCGGCGTCGACCGCGACCGTCACCGGCATGTCCTCGACGACGAATTCGTGGATCGCCTCCATGCCGAGATCGGCGAAGGCGAGCACCCGCGCCGCCTTGATCGCCTTCGACACGAGATAGGCCGCACCGCCCACCGCGATCAGGTAGGCCGCGCCGTGGCGGGCGATGGTCTCGACGGCCGCCGGCCCCCGCTCGGCCTTGCCGACCATGACGAGGAGGCCGGTCTGCGACAGGATCGGCTCGAGGAACTTGTCCATCCGGGTGGCGGTGGTGGGACCGGCGGGCCCCACCGCCTCGTCGCCGACGGCGTCGACCGGGCCGACATAGTAGATCGCCCGGTCGCGCAGATCGACCGGCAGCGGCTCGCCCGCCTCCAGCATCCGGGTCAGGCGCAGGTGCGCCGCGTCGCGCCCGGTGAGCAGGCGGCCCGACAAGAGCAGGGTTTCGCCGGCGCGCCAGGTCGCCACCTCCTCGCGGGTGAGCCGGTCGAGGTCGACCCGCCGTCCGGCCGCCGTCGCGACGCTGATGTCCTGCGGCCAGAGGTCGAGGGAGGGCGGGGTGAAGACGGCCGGACCGCTGCCGTCGAGGGTGAAGTGGGCGTGCCGGTCGGCGGCGCATTGCGGGATCAGGCCGACGGGGAGCGAGGCGGCGTGGACCGGGAAGGTCTTCAGCTTCACATCCAACACGGTGGTGAGCCCGCCGAGCCCCTGCGCGCCGATGCCGAGCGCGTTGACGCGCTCGAAGATCTCGAGCCGCAGTTCCTCCTCCTTCGAGGACGGCCCGCGGGCGCGGATCTGCGGCAGGTCGATGGGGTCGAGGAGCGAGAGCTTGGCGAGCGTCATCGCCTTCTCGGGCGAGCCGCCGACGCCGATGCCGAGCATGCCGGGCGGGCACCAGCCGGCGCCGAGCGTCTCGACGGTGCGCACCACCCAGTCGGCGACCGAGTCGCTCGGGTTGAGGGCGGCGAACTTCGCCTTGTTCTCCGAGCCGCCGCCCTTGGCCGCGACGTGGACCTCGACGGTGTCGCCCGCCACCATCTCGACGTGGAGCATGGCCGGCGCGTTGTCGCCGGTGTTGCGGCGGCCGAACAAAGGCTCGGAGACGACCGAGGCGCGCAGCGGGTTGCGCTCCTCGCGCCAGGCCCGGCGCACACCCTCGTCGACGATCTCCTGGAGCGAGCGGTTCGAGACGATGCGGGCGCCGAGCCCGATCTTCATGAACACTTGAGCCGTGCCGGTATCCTGGCAGATCGGCCGCCGGCCGAAGGCGGCCATGCGGGAATTGACCAGGATCTGCGCCATCGCGTCCCGCGCCGCCGGGCTCTCCTCGCGCCGCCAGGCGTCGGCGAGGTTCTCGATGTAGTCGGCCGGGTGATAGTACGAGATGAATTGCAGGGCGTCGGCGATGGAGGCGACCAGGTCGTCTTCGCGAATGGTGGCCATGGTGGTCCCCCGAGGATGTTCTACGTCGCTGATCGTTGCAGCATAGGCCGAACACAGCACTGCGTCATGTATGGACGGCCCCCGTTTCGCAAGGGTTTGTGAGCCTCGGTTTGTGCCAGTCGGTTCAGGAGCAGTCATGTATCCGGCCTCTGATGCC
>NZ_FPCB01000073.1:0-17402 GCF_900116815.1 Methylobacterium sp. 174MFSha1.1
CGGTCAGGCAGGCCGGTCGCGTCCCGCCGCCGCTTGAGGAGCGGCGGGACGCGACCTTCGGTGAGCAAGGAGCTGTAAGCACGGCCAAGGCCAGAGCAGGATGAGGGACCTGGGACCAGGACACTCCGCCACGTCATCGCGCGTCACAGCGCGTCGGGATGTTGGAAGCCTGGTTCTTCGCAAGGAACGCTTGTGCGCACCCCTTGGTGGCCCGCCGTCGTCCTCGTCGCATCAACCGCGGCGGCACGACGGCATCAGAGGCCGGATACATGACTGCTCCTGAACCGACTGGCTCAAACCGATGCTCACAAACCCTTGCGAAACGGGGGCCGTCCATACAAAACGGGGGCCGTCCATACATGACGTGGAGAGTTATCGATATGCATGCCGGCTCGGCCGACGCGACCAATCAATTAGACTGTCATGGAACTCCGACTCCACGATCCGGACAGGAGTAAGAAGACGCGATCCCATCTGGCGCGTCCGTCCCGGCGCCTGTAGCCCGGCAGGACCGTCACGCGCGCCGGAGACACCGATGATGACGCCTTGGAGGAACCTCCTCCTGCTGACCGCCCTCTCCTGGAGCGGCACCGCCCTCGCGGCCGAGGTGAAGCTGCCCGGCAAGGCGGTGATCGGCCCCGAGAGCCGGGCGGTCGCGATGGCGTTCGGCTGCACCACGACGCTGTCGCGTAACCAGACCGGCGCCCTGTCGATCGGCTTCGACGTCCCCGACTTCGAGTCCCTGGAGAAACGCTTCGACTTCGGCGCCTTCGAGGGCCCGACGGGCACCCGCAAGCCGCTGACCGAGATCACGGTCGCTCAGGCCGTCCGCCTGCCGGCGAGCGGCGCCGTCGCGGTCGACGGCACGACCTTCTCCCTCGGCGTCGCCGCGTCGCTGCGCGGCGAGGCGGCCGGGCTCGCGCCGATCAGGGCGGTCGCGGGGGCCGCCGGCGCCGGGCCGGGAGAGCTGCGCTGGCGCCAGGAGAGCCCGCGCAAGGGCGACGCCCCGATCCTCGTGACGGTGCCGATCTCATCCGCCGATGCCGGCCGGCTCAAGGCGGCGCTCGCTCCCTGCCTCGCGGCCAAGTAGCTCCAGCCAAGGAGCCCCGAGCCGGCGTCAGCGCCGCCAGATCCCGATCCGGTTCGAGCGGGCCTGCTCCTCGGCGGCGAGCAGATCCGGCGTGGCGTCGGCGCTGGCGCGGCCGCCGCCGTTGAACAGGATCAGCTCGGACAGGTCCTGCCCGTCGAGGGAGCAGCGATAGACACCCCCCTCCCCCGCCGGCGCGCAGGCGACGTCGCGTCGGCGCAGGTAGCGGCCGAGCTCGCGGGCGTTGCGGCCCGACAGCCCGTCGACCCCGGCCAGCCGCACCGTGCGTCCGTCGAAATCGAGGGTGCCGGTATCGACCACCGCCGGGCTGCCGCGCAGCACGGCGCGGCCGGTCAGGTCGCGCGTGCGCGGATCGGCCTCCGGCTCGGCGATGCTCGCCGTCTGCGGCAGCGGGGAGGTTCCGGGGGCCTGGCGGGCCGCCTCGGGCCTGGCCGTATCGCCCTTGCCCGCTTCGCCCTTGCCCGCCTCGCTTTTCGTGGCCTTGGCCCGCGCCGCCAGGGCTTGGGCGACGAAGTCGTGCCAGATCTGGGCCGGCATGTCGCCACCGGTGACGCCGGCCATCGGCGAGTTGTCGTCGTTGCCGAGCCAGACCCCGACCACGAGATCGCCGGCAAAGCCGATGAACCAGGCGTCGCGGCTGTCCTGGGTGGTGCCGGTCTTGCCCCCGGCGGGCACCGAGACCCGGGCGTTCTTGCCGGTGCCCTCCCGCACCACGGCGCTGAGCAGGTCGAGCATCGCGGTGCGCGCCTGCTGGTCGCGGGCGGGAGTCGGCGCGGTCTGCGGCCGGGTGTAGAGCGCCTGGTCGCGGGCGAGGATCTGGCGCACGCCGTAGGGCTCGATGGTCTCGGCGCCCGCCGCCACCGCCGCGTAGGCGCGGGTCATCTCGAGGAGCGTGGTCTCGGCCGAGCCGAGGGCGAGGCTCGGCAGGTTCGGCAGGTCTGAGGTGACGCCGAGGCCGCGCGCGGTCTCGATCACCGCCGGCATCCCCATGGTCTCGGCCAGTTGCACCGCCACGGTGTTGATCGAGTGCGCGAAGGCGGTACGCAGGGTGACCGCGCCGCGGTAGCGCCCGCCGTAATTCTCGGGCTCCCATTCGCCGACCTGGGTCGGGCGGTCCATCATCGGCGAGTCCGGCCGATAGCCCTGGCGCAACGCCGTGAGGTAGACGAACAGCTTGAACAGCGAGCCGGGCTGGCGCTTGGCCTGCGTCACGCGGTTGAACTGGCTGTCGGCGTAGTCGCGCCCGCCGACCATGGCGAGGATCGCCCCGTCCGGCGCCATCGCCACCAGCGCGCCCTGCGAGACCTTGCGCCGCTCGCCGTCCTGGTCGAGGCGGCGGGCGAGCACGCTCTCGGCGATGTTCTGCAGCGTCAGGTCGAGCGTCGTGCGCACGGTGGCGTCGGCCGGCCCGGCGCCGATCAGGGTGCGGACCGAATCGGCGACGTTGTCGACGAAGTAGTTGGTGCCGACCGGCGTCTCCGTCGGCACCCGGACGGTGGCGGGGGCACGCTTGGCCGCGTCGGCCTCGGCCTTCGTGACCGCGCCGGTCTCCACCATCGCGTCGAGCACCTGGGCGGCGCGGCCCCGCGCGCCGTCGAGGTTGCGGTGGGGGGCGAGCTGCGAGGGCGCGCGGACGAGGCCCGCCAGCATGGCGGCCTCGCTCAAGCTCAGGTCCTTGGCCGGCTTGCCGAAATAGCGCTGCGACGCCGCGTCGGCGCCGTAGACGCCGGCGCCGAAATAGGCTGCGTTGAGGTAGCGGGTGAGGATCTCGTCCTTCGGCAGCTGCGCTTCGAGCCACAGGGACAGCACCGCCTCCTGCACCTTCCGCTTCAGGGTGCGGTCCTGCGACAGGTAGCTCATCCGCACGAGCTGCTGGGTCAGGGTCGAGCCGCCCTCGCGGGTACCGCCGGCGGCGGCATTGCGGAAAGCCGCGCGCAGCAGCCCGCGCAGATCGACGCCGTGATGCTCGTAGAAGCGGCGGTCCTCGATCGCCACGATCGCCTTGGCGAGGACCGGCGGCACTTCCTTGGGCGCCAGCTTCGCCCCCTTGATGACGCCGCGGGTGGCGAAGGCCTGCCCGTCGGCGGCGCGCACCACCAGAGCCGAGGCGGTGGGCTCGACCGTGAGCCCGCCATTCACCGGCAGGGTCGCCAGCGCATAGACCGTGTAGGCGAGGACGAGGCCGACCGCGAGGGCGGCCGCCGCCCCCGTCACGCGCAGCCACGGCACAAGCCGGGCTCGCGCGGCGACCGGACGCCAGGCCGCCGCCGTCGCGGTGGCGGCGGCCTGAGTCGCGGGGTGGCCGGCGAGGCGGGCAGCGCCCGCCCGCACCCGCGAGACGCCCGACCGCGCGACCGGGCCGAGCCGCGCCCCGAACCCGGCGGCGGCGCGGGAGAATCCCGCGAACCGACCCTCCGGCGGCGCTCCCTCGGGGGGCGGTTCCGCCGGTCGGGGTTCCGCCGGGCCGGCCGGCCGACCGGCCCGGCCGAGGTCGAGCCAGTCGCGGGGGCGCCCGTCGGGCGTGGGCTCGGTCGGCCGCTCGCTCAAGGCTCAGCGTCCGGCCTGACGGGGCTCGATCCAGCGCACCGGCCGGGCGGCCGGGCGGCTGAAATGCAGCCGGCGGATGCCGTGGCGGTGCCGGCGAACATGATGGCGCCCGTAATGGCGGCGATGGTGCCAGTGCCGCCGGTGGTGCCAGTGGCGACGGTAATGGCGGCGGTGGTGCCAGTGGCGGCGATGCCAGTGCCGCCGGTGCCAGTGGCGGTGGCGGCGCCAGCGCACGGTCTCGACCGTGGAGGGCTGGTCGAGGGCGGTGGTGACCGCGGCGCTCGGCATCAGCGGCGAGGCGCCGGCGAGACCGCCGAGGCCGGTGAGCAGGAACAGGGCCAGCAACAGGGAACGAATGCGCATCGGGGCTCCGGGCGGGGATCCAGACGAAGTCGAAATTCAGGCGAGGCCGGCGCGGCCCGGCACCTGGGTGCCGTCGCCACGCGCGGGAACGGAACTCAACGCCAAGCTCTGCCGTTCCGTTCCCAGGCCGGCAAGACGCGCGACCGGCCGAAAGCCTGGCCGTTCCGCACCGGTGCGTTAGGTTGTCGATGTCACGAGGTCCTTCGCGGTGAAGAGAGGCGAACAGCCATGCGGCCGGGCATGAAGCGGCTCTATCGGTGGTCGGCGGCGGCGGCTCTGCTCGCCGGCGGCATCAGCGCGGCGGAGGCCGGCTGTGTCCGGCGCGTCATCAATCGCTCGCCCTACTTCGCGGTGGCGAGCCGCAACGGCGGTCCCAGCGTCGGCATCCCGCCCCATTCCTCGCGCTCGATCCGCATGCTCGCCCCGGGCCGAGTCGACATCGCGGCCCATTGCGCGGCGCGGGGGCCCCACGGGCGCCTCGTCCCGGCGGGACCGCCGGTGGCGCAGGACAGCTACACGTTCACGGCCGTCCTCGACCGCTGCTACTACGATCTCGGCCTGATGGGGTTCGGCGAGGGCGGCACCGAGCCGTTCGTGCTCAACAACCCCCGCGACGGCGACCTCGTGGTCGGCCCGTTCGGCGCGGCCTGCCCGCCGCGCTGACCCCCGTCATATCGGGGTTGCGCTCCCTGAGTGAACTGGCTAATAAGCCCTCGTCGGCGCCGAACAGGGCCGGCAGCGTTCCCCGATAGCTCAGTTGGTAGAGCAGGCGACTGTTAATCGCCTTGTCGTAGGTTCGAGTCCTACTCGGGGAGCCACTTTCCTTCTCCTGACAATCGATCCGGACTCCGCGGTTGCGCACTGCTCGCCCGCGATGCTGTCGGCGCGTCAGGCCTCCTCCCCGCGATGCGCACGACGGAACGCCGCCGGACTGAGAGCCGCGCGGGCCGCGAAGAACCGTGAGAAATACGCCGGATCGTTGAAGCCGAGATCGAAGGCGATCTTCGAGACCGGCAGCGTGGTGTAGATCAGGCTGCGCTTGGCCTCCAGCATCAGCCGGTCGTGCAGGATGCCTTGCGGCGAGCGCCGCACCGCCTCGGTGCAGGCGGCGTGCAGCCGGTCGGGACTGACGCCGAGCGCCGCGGCGAAGCGCGCCACCGGCCAGCCCTCGCGCAAATGCGCCTCGACCAGGCGGCGGAAGCGGCGGTGCAGGTCGGCGCGGGCGAGCGCCGCGGGCTCGGTGATGGCGCGGGCGGCGCGGGTGCGCAGCAGGCCGACGACCAGGAGCTTCGCCAGAGCCGCCACCGCGCTCGCCGCCCCCGGCAGGGCGCCGGCGGCCTCCCGCCCGAGGGTCTCGACGAGGCCCGCGAGATCGAGGTCGATCTCCTCCGGCGAGCCCGGCCGCCCGCTGAACGGCGCCTCGGCGGTGGCGCGCAGCGGCACCGCCTCCGGATCGGGATCGAGGATCGCGGCCAAGAAGTCGTCGGCGAGCGACAGGACCACCCCGTCGGTGCCGGGCCGGAACGAGAAGGCGTGCACCACGCCGGACGGCACCCAGATCAGCCAAGGGGCGGAGAACTCCTCGCGCCGCGCATCGAGCGACAGGGCGCCGTGGCCGCGCGTGACGACGAGCCCCTGCGTCAGCGCGCCGTGACGGTGGGGCGCGATCTCCCAATCGTGCAGGGCAGCGCTGGTGCCGATCCGCTCGGCATGGACGAAGCTCGGCACCGTGGTCTCGGCGGTCTCGCCGTAGAGGCGAAACACCGGAATCGGCCGCTCCCGCCGCGTCTGCATCGCGAAGTCCCCCAGCGAGTTCCTCCCGGTCCGAGGGTAGGGCGCGGCGCCGGATCCGTCCAAGAAATTCCGGGGAGCGTCCATGGTCCGGGCGGGTCGTCGCCGGTAGCGTCGCACCATCGAACCGGACCAGTTCCAAACGGCTGATCCGGCTGGCGAAACTCTTGTGCGGCGCAACATGCCCGGCCGGCGCGCGGATCTTCGGCGATGACCGGAGCCGGCGACCGTATACGGCCAAGTTTTTCGCACCCACGACGGACCTCCGCGCGGCGACAAGACCCGCGAGGTGCCGACACCGGAGGAAACGATGAGCGACAAGGGTTTTCCCCTGAACGCCTGGTACGCCGCGGCCTGGGACCACGAGATCGGCCGGGCGCTGACGCCGCGGCGGATCTGCGACAAGGACGTGGTGCTCTACCGCCGCACCGACGGGGCCGTGGCGGCCCTCGAGGATGCCTGCTGGCACCGGCTGATGCCGCTGTCGCTCGGCCACCTCAAGGGCGACCAAGTGATGTGCGGCTATCACGGCCTCGTCTTCGATGCGACCGGCCGCTGCACCTTCATGCCGGCGCAGGAGACCATCAACCCCTCGGCCTGCGTGCGCGCCTTCCCGGCTTTGGAGCGCTACCGCCTGATCTGGCTCTGGATGGGCGACCCGGCGCTCGCCGATCCCGACCTCGTGCCGGACTTCCACTGGAACAGCGACGCGCCGTGGGTCGGCGAGGGCGGCACCTTCTACGGCCTCAAATGCAATTACCGGCTGGTCATCGACAACCTGATGGACCTGACCCACGAGACCTACGTGCATGCCGGCAGCATCGGCGACGAGGCCATCACCCGCAGCCCGTTCGAGGTGACCCACACCGACCGTTGCGTGACGGTGGAGCGCTGGATGGAAAACATCGAGCCGCCGCCGTTCTGGGCGCGGAACCTGGGCAGGCCCGGCCATCACGTCGACCGCTGGCAGATCATCCGGTTCGAGGCGCCGACCGTGGTGGCGGGCGATGTCGGGGTGGCGGTCGCCGGCACGGGCGCCCGCCAGGGCGACCGGAGCCAGGGCGTCAACGGCTTCTTCCTCGCGGCGATCACGCCGGAGACCGCCACGAGCTGCCACTATTTCTGGAACTTCGTGCGCAGCTGGCGCACCGACGACGAGGAGCTGACGAAGTCCCTCAACCGGGCCCACGTCAACGACGGCAAGGGCGTCTACGACCAGGACCACGCCGTGCTGGAGGCCCAGCAGCGGGCGATCGACCGCCAGCCGCGCCAGCCGTTCTACAACCTCAACATCGATGCCGGCTCCCTGTGGGCCCACCGCCTGATCGACGGGATGATCGCCAGGGAGGCCCCCAAGGAAGCCCCGGGCGAGGCGAAGCCCGTCGGCGTGGCGGCGGAGTAGCGTGCCATGGCCCTGACCGACTGGATCCCCGCGCGGCTTCGCGCCACCCGGGCGCTGACGCCCGACATCCGCCTCCTGGAAATCGAACCGTCGCGCCTGGCCGCGCCGGCCCCACCCGGCAGCCATCTCGGGGTGGCGGTGATGATCGGCGAGCGGCCGGATACCCGCTCCTACTCGCTCCTCGATTCCGGGGCGGACGGGGTCTACCGCATCGCCGTGAAGCGGCTGCCCGACAGCCGCGGCGGCTCGGCCTACATGCACGGGCTGGAGCCCGGGGCGCGGCTCGGCATCTCGGGCCCCCGCAACCATTTCGGCCTCACCCTGGGCCGGCCCGGCTACCTGCTCGTCGCCGGCGGCATCGGCATCACCCCGCTCCACGCCATGGCGCTGGCGCTCCACCAGGCCGGCGCGCCCTTCCGCCTGCTCTACGCCGCCCGGACCCGGCAGGACCTGGCGCTGGCGGACAGCCTGCAGGCGCGGATCGGCGACCGGCTGGAGGTCTTCCTGGACGAGGAGGGCCGGCGGATCGACCTGGCCGGCGCGATCACCGATCTGGCTCCCGGGGCCGAGGCCTATGTCTGCGGACCGTTCGGCATGATGGAGGCGGCCCGCCGGGCCTGGGCCGAGGCCGGGCGACCGGCGCAAGGCCTGCGCTTCGAGACCTTCGGCACCGGCGGCCGTCACGCCACCGAGCCGTTCACGGTCCGCATCCCGCGCCTGTCGAAGGAGATCGTCGTCCCCCGCAACCAGACCATGCTGGAGGCCCTGGAGGCGGCGGGCGTCGGCATGATCCACGATTGCCGGCGCGGCGAGTGCGGCCTGTGCACGGTGAAGATCTTGGAGGCCGAGGGCACGGTCGATCACCGCGACGTGTTCTTCAGCGAGGCGCAGAAGGCGACGAACGCCCAGCTCTGCACCTGCGTGTCGCGGGTGGTGGGCGGCGGGATCACCATCGATACGGCGGATCGGGCGGGGTGAGGCCGACAGTTCGGTAGATGTGCCCTCCGTGCTGTCCACGATGGGATCGTCCGAGCGCCGACGGGCGAACGACGCCTTTTTTCCCCGCCCTTTCCCGGACGACTGCAACGAAGTGGAAGGAGATCCGGGATCCAGCACGAGAAGTGCCGCGAAGCGGCTCTGTATGCTGCACCGTTGCAGACATAGAGACGCTTCGCGACTTTTTGCGCTGGATCCCGGATCTCCTTCCGCTGACGCTCCAGTCGTCCGGGAAAGGGCGGAGCCAGACGAGATCGTCCTCTATACCCCTGTCACGGGGAATTATTCCGGATCTTCAGACTTAATATCTCTACCGATCCATCGCCTATAACACAACGCACGCCGCCGCACTGAAACTCGTCGAAAAAGACAATCAAAACATCCCGGAGGAACGCCGTGTCCACCACCCCCGACCCCACCGACCCCCGCGCCGCGATCCGCCAGGGCGCCATGACCCCGTTCCAGGTCGCCGCCGTGGCGGTCTGCGTGCTGATCTGCGCGCTGGACGGGTTCGACGTGCTGGTGGTCGCCTTCACGGCCGCCTCGATCGCCAAGGACTTCGCCCTGAAGCCCACCGATCTCGGCCTCCTGTTCAGCGCCGGCCTCGCCGGGATGGGGCTCGGCGCCCTCTTGATCGCCCCCCTGAGCGACCGGCTCGGCCGGCGCACCACCGTGCTCGTCTGCCTCGCCATCCTGTGCGTCGGGATGCTGGCGGCGGCCGCGACCCGCACGCTGACCGAGCTCGCCCTGGTGCGGCTGTTCACCGGGCTCGGCATCGGCGGCGGGCTCGCCACCGTCAACATCGTGGTCGCCGAATACGCCACCGACCGCTGGCGCAACCTGTCGATCTCGCTGATGTCGCTCGGCTATCCGCTCGGCGCGACGCTCGGCGGGGTGTTCTCGGTCTACCTGATCGGGGCTTACGGCTGGCGCTCGGTCTACGTCTTCGGTGGCCTCGTCGCTCTGGCGCTGGTGCCGGCAGTGCTGGCCTTCCTGCCGGAATCCCTCGACTACCTCATCGCCCGCCGCCCGGAGGGCGCGCTGCCGAAGGTCAACCGGGTTCTGGCGCGCCTCGGGCGCCCGGCGCTCAAAGCCCTGCCGGCGCCGTCGCGGGCGGAGACCGAGACCGGCGCCAGCCTCGCCGCCATCGCCCGCCCGCCCTACCGCAGCCGGACGCTGGCGGCCTGCGCGGCGTATTTCTGCGTGATGACGACCTGCTACTTCTTCCTGAGCTGGACCCCGAAGGTGCTGACCGAGCTGGGCCTCAGCGTCAGCGGCGGCATCTCCGGGGCGATGCTGATGAATCTCGGCGGCGCCGCGGGCTGCCTGCTGTTCGGCTTCCTCGCCCGCCGCGCCGGGACGCGGCGGCTGGCGGCCGCCTTCATGGCCGGGCTCTTTCTCGCCGCCACCGCCTTCGGCCAGGTGCCGGCGACGCCGGCGGCACTGCTGACCGCCACCCTCGCCATCGGCTTCTGCCTCTACGGCTCGATCAACGCGATGTACGCGGTGGTGCCGCCGATCTTCCCGGCCCCGGTGCGCACCACCGGCACCGGGCTCGCCATGAGCGTCGGCCGCCTCGGCGCCGTCACCGGCCCGGGCCTCGCCGGGATGCTGATGGCGGCGGGCTGGGAGCGGCCGGATTACTGCGTGGCGCTCGCCGTGCCGATGCTCGTGGCGGCGCTCGCCTTACGCTGGGTCGCGGCGCGGGAGCCGGCGGAGGCGGCGCGGGCGGTGCCGGGTGCCGCGTCGGCGGTGCGGGGATGACGTCCTACCGCAGCCCCGCCGGCCGCTCCCCCACCGCCCAGTCCAGGGCCTGCTCCAGCCGGTCGTTGCCCCAGAACAATTCGCCGTCCTCGGTGAGGAAGCTCGGGGCGCCGAACAGGCCACGGGACTTCGCCTCCTCGCCGATCGAGCGCAGGCGGCTCTTCACCGGCTCCTGGGTCGAGGCGCGGATCAGCGCCGGGCCGTCGAGGCCGAGGCCGTTGAGGAGCGCGGAGATCGCCGCCGGCTCGGCGATCGACTGTCCTCGCGCGAATTCCGCCGTGTAGACCGCCCGCACATAGGCGCCGATCCACGGCTCCCCGGCGCCGTGGACCGCGACCCGGGTCGCCGAGAGGCTGTTCTGCGGAAAACTCTCCGGCCGCACCACCGGCGGCAGGCCGAGGCGGGCGGCCTCGCGGGCGAGGTCCCGCCACATGTGGCGGCCCTTGGCCGGGTAGAGGTTGAACGGCGAGGAGGTCCATCCCTGTGCGGCGAAGACCGGCCCGAGCAGGAACGGGCGCCAGCGCACGGCGACGCCGGCCGTCTCGGCCAGCGCCTCGATCCGCATCGCGGCGAGGTAGGAATAGGTGGATGCGAACTCGAACCAGAATTCGAGCGTGGGCCGGCGCGGCATCGCACCCCTCTTCACCGTCGGACTGATCCGGCACCTTCGCGTCCGCGAGCGCCGCCCACAAGCGCCGCCCCGGGCGTCGCATCGCCACGGGCGGGGATGGGAACTTTGGCAGCGCGGTTGCACGGGGCCGGGCCGGGCTGGTAAGCCCCCGCGCATCCGTTCAGTTCCCACTCTACCGAGGCCCGCCCCGCATGTCCGACCAGCCCCAGAAGCGCGTGAAGAAGGTCGTGCTCGCCTACTCGGGCGGCCTCGACACCTCGATCATCCTCAAGTGGCTCCAGACCACCTACGGCTGCGAGGTGGTGACGTTCACCGCCGATCTCGGCCAGGGCGAGGAGCTGGAGCCGGCCCGCCGCAAGGCCGAGCTGCTCGGCATCAAGCCCGAGAACATCTACATCGAGGACCTACGCGAGGAGTTCGTCCGCGACTACGTCTTCCCGATGTTCCGGGCCAACGCCCAGTACGAGGGCGTCTACCTCCTCGGCACATCGATCGCCCGACCCCTGATCGCCAAGAAGCAGATCGAGATCGCCGAGAAGGTCGGGGCGGACGCCGTGTCCCACGGCGCCACCGGCAAGGGCAACGACCAGGTCCGGTTCGAGCTCGGCTACTACGCCCTGAAGCCCGACGTGACGGTGATCGCCCCCTGGCGCGAGTGGGACTTCCGCTCCCGCGAGTCGCTGCTGGCCTTCGCCGAGCAGCATCAGATCCCGATCGCCAAGGACAAGCGCGGCGAGGCGCCGTTCTCGGTCGACGCCAACCTCCTGCACGCCTCCTCCGAGGGCAAGGTGCTGGAGGATCCCGCCCAGGACGTGCCGGACTACGTCTATTCGCGCACCCTGTCGCCGGAAGAGGCGCCCGACACCCCGACCGTGATCACCATCGGCTTCGAGCGCGGCGACGCGGTCTCGATCGACGGCGAGGCGATGTCGCCGGCGACGCTGCTGGCCAAGCTCAACGAGCTCGGCCGGGCCAACGGCATCGGCCGCCTCGACCTCGTCGAGAACCGCTTCGTCGGCATGAAGAGCCGCGGCATGTACGAGACCCCTGGCGGCACGATCCTGCTGCCGGCCCACCGGGCGATCGAGTCGATCACCCTCGACCGCGGCGCGGCCCATCTCAAGGACGAGCTGATGCCGCGCTACGCCGAGCTGATCTATAACGGCTTCTGGTTCTCGCCGGAGCGCGAGATGCTCCAGGCCCTGATCGACAAGAGCCAGGAGATGGTCACCGGCACGGTGCGGCTGAAGCTCTACAAGGGCGGCGTCCACATCATCGGCCGCGAGAGTCCGAACTCGCTCTACGACCAGGACCTCGTCACCTTCGAGGAGGGCGCCGTGGCCTACGACCACCGCGACGCGGCGGGCTTCATCAAGCTCAATGCGCTCCGGCTGCGGACCCTGGGGCAGCGCAAGCGCAAGCTGGGCGCCTGACGACAAAAAAAGCCCGCTCCGGCGACGGAGCGGGCTCGCACGCGAGACGATGCGGCCGGCGCAACGCCGGCCGCGAGGCTTAGAGTCTTACTCCTCGTCCTCGTCGTCGATATCGACCAGGAACAGGATGTCGACGTCGTCCTCCTCGTCCTCGTCGTCGGTCTCGCCCTGGCTGTCGTTGGCGGCCTTGGGCTCGTCCTCGTCCTCGAAATCCTCCTCGTCCATCGAGTCCTCGAAGGTCTCGACCTCGTCCTCGGTGGCGGGGCGCAGCTTCAGCGATTCGGCCTTGCCCGACCACAGCGGCCGGCCGTCGCTCTTCATGGTGCGCAGGTCGTCCTGAAAGCCCTCGACCTCGAGAAGCTCCCGGGCCCGTTCCTCGTTCGACCGGATGATGGCGACGGGCGTGCCGTCGATCTCGAGAGTGAACATCGTGCTTCCCTTGTAAGGGCCGCGCCGCGAAGGGCGGGCGGGGCCGGTGTTACGGGGGGAAAGGCCGCCGCGCCAGTCCCGTTCCGGACGGCCCTCACGGAAAGTCGCGTCGGGCCAGGAAGGTTCGCCGGCTCGACGCAACCTGGGGCCTGCTACCGGATCCCGAGCAGCGCGTCGTCGTTGGCGACGATCAGGATGCGCAGGTCGGCGTCGGGCACGTAGTCCTTCGCCTCCCACACGAAGGTGGTGGGCCCGGTCTTGCGCACGCCCTTGCGGCAGAAGCTCACCAGCGCCGTCGGGCTGCCCTTGTCCACCGTCAGGGTGAAACGGCCGATGCGCCCGGCCCAGTTGCGCGCGGTCGTGACGATGTAGGGCACCTCGACCGCCCGGGTCAGGCCCTGATCCTTCATCGGCGAGGCGGCGATCAGGCGCCGCACCCCGGCGAGGCCGTCATCGTCGAGGCAGTAGCGGGCCCGGTAGGCGGGCGTTTTCGCCTCGTCGGCCGCGAGCAGGTGGTTACCCTTCACAGGCGTGTAGGTGTGGGAGACGCGAAGCTCGCGGCCGGGCGGAAAGGTCTGCTCCCAATGGAACTTGGCCTCGCTGCGCCACAGGAATTCCGGCATGTCGGAGGGGTCGGACATCAGGCCGGCCTTGGCCAGTTCCTGTTGAGCCGCCGGCTTGAGGCGCTTCACCGCCGCCTCGAGGTCGTTGCGCCGCAGCGGGTTGAGCGGCAGGCCGTGGCGTTTGAGCAGGTCGGTCACCTCGCGCTGGCCGAGATAGGCCCGCTCCTCCAGCTGCGGCGTCACCGGCACGCCGTCCACCGTCACCGTGAAGCCGACGAAGTTCGCCCGGTCCTCGAAAGGCAGGCTGAGGGCGCTCGTCGAGATCTGCGCCCCGTCGATCGCCGGCAGCGGGAACGCGATCCGCAGGGTCTTTTGCGCCGCCGCGCCGTTGCGGAAAACGTAGTCGACCGCGATGCGGTCGAGCCCGATGCGCAGGTCCTCGCTGGCGAGCGTGATGTCGGGATCGCGCACCAGCACCAGGCCGCCGGCATCGAGGGCGGCAGCGCTGTCGTTGGCGCGGGCCGGCGCGTGCAGGGAGAGCGCCAGGGCGCACGCAGCCAGAAGGATCCGAACCCCATCACACGCCATCGCCGTCTCCCCGTGCTTCGCACGGCCTCGCTTACGGCAGATCGGGTGACGGCTGCAATCGACATCCTGAGGTTTTTGCTGATTTCACCCCATCACCGGGAAGTCGCGGGATCCCCTCTCCCGTGTGGGAGAGGGGTAGGGGTGAGGGTGACACGCTTCCGCGTAAAGCTCAAACCGCGGTGCTGGCAGCTCTACAGCCGGCGCTTCATTCTGAACCCGAGCCACCCTCACCCCCGGCCCCTCTCCCAAACGGCAGAGGGGAGATGCACTCTACTTTCGAGATCATGAGCGAAGCTGAAACATTCCAAAACATGCTGCGGGACATGATACCTCACGGCCGCACGCACTGGCTCAACCCCCCGATCCCCGCCGTGCGCCCCTGGATCCGCCCGGCGAGCGCCCGCAAGGCACGGGTCGGCCGGCGCGGGTTGCGCAGGATCGGGTTCGGCAGGGCGGCGACCAGCAGGGCCGCCTCTCCCTTCGTGAGGTCGCGCGCCGGCTTGCCGAACCAGTGCCGGGCGGCGGCCTCGGCCCCAAAGATCCCCTCCCCCCACTCGGCGACGTTGAGGTAGATCTCCATCGTCCGGCGCTTGCCCCAGACCACGTCGACCATCAGCGCGAGCGGGATCTCCAAAGCTTTCCGGATGTACGAGCGGCCCGGCCACAGGAAGACGTTCTTCACCGTCTGCATCGTCACCGTCGAGGCGCCGCGGCTCGGGCCGTCCTCGTCGTCGACCACGCTCCACAGGGCGTCCCAGTCGACCCCGTTATGCAGGCAGAGGCGCTGGTCCTCGGAGGCCACGACGCCCTGGACCAGGGCCGGCGCGATCGCCTCCAGCGGCACGACCTCGCGGGTCACCGGCTGGAGCGTGGCCCAGCGGCCGAGCATCAGGGTTGAGGGCGGGGTCAGCGCGCGATAGACGAGCGCCAGGACCAGGACGAGGACGACCGCCATGACGGGTACCAGGAGCACGGCGCGCAAGAGCCGCCGCCCGCGGGCCCGGACCGGCGGCGCGCTTGCCGGGACCAAGCCCCGCAGCGGCTGCGGCACGCCTCCCTGGCTGTCCGCCGTGACGCGCGGCTCCTGAATTCGCTCCTCCTCTCGGCGTGCCCGTCGGCGAGGCCACCATGACGTCAACGCGGGCCCCGCAGGTTACGACGCCGGGCCGTCCCCAGGAAAATACGATGGCCGGCACCACAGGATACCCGCAGGCAGGCGATTTCACGGCGCGGCTCTCGGCCGTGGCCAAGACCGTCGAAGGCTTCCTCGCCGAGCGCCTCGGCGACGCGGTGCAGGCCGGCGAGATCGCCCGGCCGCCCCGGCTGATGGAGGCGATGCGCCACGCCGTGCTCAACGGCGGCAAGCGCCTGCGCCCGTTCCTGGCCATCGAGACCGCCCGGATGCTCGGCGGGCCGTTCGCGGGCGCGATGGCCGCCGGGGCCGGCGTCGAATTGGTGCATTGCTACTCGCTCGTCCACGACGACCTGCCGGCGATGGACGACGACGACCTGCGCCGCGGCCAGCCGACCGTGCACAAGAAGTACGACGAGGCGACCGCGATCCTGGTCGGCGACGCCCTCCAGACCCTCGCCTTCGAGATCGTCGCCGATCCGGCCTGGCAGGCCGACCCGCTGATCCGCTCCGAGCTGGTGCTCGGCCTCGCCCGCGCCTCCGGTCTCGGCGGCATGGTCGGCGGCCAGCTCCTCGACCTCGGGGCGGAGGGGCGCTTCGGCCCGGCCAACCTCGACGTCGACGCCACGCTCCAGCTCCAGGCGATGAAGACCGGCGCGATCCTGGCCTTCTCGGTCGATGCCGGAGCGCTCGTCGGCGGCGCCTCGCCCGAGGAGCGCCGGGCGCTCCTGTCGTATGGCCGCGCGCTCGGCCAGGCCTTCCAGGTCGCGGACGACATCCTCGACCGCGAAGCCTCGTCCGAGGCGATGGGCAAGCGCACCGGCAAGGACAAGGATGCCGGCAAGGCGACCCTCGTCGACCGCCTCGGCCTCGACGGCGCGCGCGCCGAGTGCGAGCGCCTGGTGGCCGAGTGCGAGACCGCGCTGAAGCCCTGGGGCGAGGCCGCCGCGACGCTCTGCGAGGCCGCCCGCTTCACCGTCGCCCGCAAGTCGTAAGTTTCTCGGATCCCGGCGGGGGATTGCCTCCTCCCGCCCATCCCTCTTCGAAAGAAGGTCACGCCATGGCCACGTACAAGATCCTGCTCCTGCCCGGCGACGGCATCGGCCCCGAGGTGGCGCGGGAAGTCTCCAAGGTGCTGGGCTGGTTCACCCGCGCCGGCATCGCGCAGTTCGAGACCGAGACCGACCTCGTCGGCGGCGCGGCGATCGACGCCCACGGCGTGCCGCTCTCGGAAGCCGCGATGGACCGCGCCAAGGCCGCCGATGCGGTCCTGTTCGGCGCCGTCGGCGGGCCGAAATGGGCCGGTGTGTCCTATGCCAAGCGCCCCGAGGCGGGCCTGCTGCGCCTGCGCAAGGACCTCGGCCTGTTCGCCAACCTCCGCCCGGCGATCTGCTACCCGGCGCTCGCCGAGGCTTCCGCGCTCAAGCGCGAGCTGGTCGAGGGCCTCGACATCGTCATCGTGCGCGAGCTCACCGGCGGCGTCTATTTCGGCGAGCCGAAGGAGATCGTGACCCTCGAGGACGGCCAGAAGCGCGCCATCGACACCCAGATCTACACCACCGGCGAGATCGAGCGCATCGCCGCCGTCGCCTTCGACCTCGCCCGCAAGCGCCGCAACAAGGTCGCCTCGGCCGAGAAGCACAACGTCATGAAGACCGGCGTGCTGTGGAAGGAGACGGTGACCAAGCTCCATGCCGAGCAGTATTCCGATGTCGGCCTGGAGCACGTGCTCGCCGACAACTGCGCCATGCAGCTGGTGCGCAACCCCAAGCAGTACGACGTGCTCGTCACCGACAACCTGTTCGGCGACATCCTGTCGGACGTGGCGGCGATGCTGACCGGCTCGCTCGGGATGCTGCCCTCGGCCTCGCTGGGCGCGGTCGAGAACGGCACCCGGCGCGCCCTCTACGAGCCGGTCCACGGCTCGGCCCCGGACATCGCCGGCCAGAACCTCGCCAACCCGATCGCCATGATCGGCTCGCTGGCGATGGCTTTGCGCTACTCCTTCGGCCTGCTGGAGGCCGCCGACCAGCTCGAGAGCGCCATCACCCGGACCCTCGCCGGCGGCACCCGCACCCGCGACATCGCCAGCCCGGGCACCAACGCGGTCGGCACCACCGACATGGGTGACGCCATCGTGCGCGAGCTGCAGGCCCTCGCGGGCTGAGCAGGACGAGCCGGGGTTATCGGCCGAGCCCGACGGACGTGAAACACTCCACGTCATCCCGGGGCCGCGAAAGCGGAACCCGGGATCCATAACCGCCGAGGTCACAGAATCCGGCGTGTTGCGTTCCGTACCACTCTGCACCGTCGGCGTTTATGGATCCCGGGTTCTCGCTTGCAGCGAGCCCCGGGATGTTGGGGTGGACGGCCCCCGCCGGCATCATAAGTGCCAGGTTGAGGTCGTCTGACACCCAACCGAGGAGACCGTCCGTGACGCAGATTAGCATCATCGGCCTGGACATCGCCAAGTCCGTCTTCCAGTTCGAGGCCCAGGACGCGCAGGGCGCCGTGGTGAGCACCGAGCGCGTCTCGCGCGACAAGCTGCTGCCGGCGCTCAAGAAGATCCCCGCCACCATCGTGGCGATGGAGGCCTGCGCCACCGCCCATCACTGGGCGCGCCAGATCCGGGCTCTGGGCCACGAGGTGCGCCTG
>NZ_FPCB01000050.1:0-42283 GCF_900116815.1 Methylobacterium sp. 174MFSha1.1
TCTCGAACTCGGCCGTTAACCGCCCCAGCGCCTATGGTACTGTGTCTCAAGACACGGGAGAGTCGGTCACCGCCAGACCTGCCAAGCACGCACACGTTCCCTCTTCGCGAACACACCCTGGCGCGGGGTGGAGCAGCCCGGTAGCTCGTCAGGCTCATAACCTGAAGGTCACAGGTTCAAATCCTGTCCCCGCAACCAAACCAACGAACAACCCCGCAGGGCACGCCCTGCGGGGTTGTTCGCGTTCAGGTGATGCGCCGGATGCTCTCGGTGATCTCGTTCTCGTCGAGGCAGCCGAGCCAGTCGTCGCGCATCAGGCGCGGCTTGCCGAACTGGATCGCCTTGTTGCAGGCATCCGAGAACACCCCGTCGATCTCCTTGAAGGTCACCGCCGCCAGGATGTTGAGGTGCCCGAGCAGGAAGTCGCGGGCGCACACCTCCGGAACGCCGCGCCGCACGGTCTCGTCCATCGCCTCGCGCATCACCGCCAACAGGGTCGCGCAGACCGTCTCCGACAGGCCGGGCTCGAGCAGCGCCATCTGCTCGACGGTGACGCGGTGCGAGCGCAGGATCGGTGCCCAGATCACCCGGGCGACGCGCTCGCCCAGCGCGTAGGCCTCCTCCGGCCCCTGCATCAGGGCGCTGACGATCGACTGCTTCGCGGCGATGCCGCCGAAATGGTCGCGCCGCCCCGCTTCCGTCGTCTCGTCGTTGAAGATCGGCGGGTGGCAGGGGTGGGTGACGAAGTAGGTCAGGTCCGGCCGCTCGGGCAGGTGGCCGGCGAAGGGCGCCGCGGCGTCGAGGATCACCACCATCGTGCCGGGTTTCAGCTTCGGCGACAGGGCGTGCGAGACCTGGCCGATCAGGGTGTCCGGCACCGCCAGGACCACCACGTCGGCCCCGTCGAGGGCGGCATCCGCCTCGACGCAGTCGAGGCCGAGCTCGCTCTTGAGCCGCTGGCGCCCGGCCTCGCCGACCTCGACGGGGGCGATCCGGAACTCGGATTTGACCAGGTTGCGGGCGAGCCGCACGCCCATCTTCCCCCCGGCCCCGAACAGGGCGATTGTCTCGGTCATGGCGCATCTCCCGCGGGCCGCCGCGGGCCGGTTGGATGGCCTCTTGCCGGGCGGCGGCGGATGCGACAGTGGCGGCGGACCGGGCCCGCGGCAATCGATTTGTCGCCCGAATGCCGCGGGAGGCCGCGGGCGTGAAGGCGGCGTCAAGGATTCGGGGCGTAGCGCCCGGCATCATCGGCGAAGGAGGATCGAACGCATGACGAGGCGCGCCCTGTTCCGCGCAATTCTGGCCGGCTCGTGCTGGGCCCTCCTCCTATGCTGGGCCCTCCTGCCTGCGCTCGGGCCCGCGGCCGCGCAAGGGCCGTCCGGTGCCGCGATCGTGTGGCGGATGCCGACCGAGTATCCCGCCAGCACCATGCCGGGCGAGGGGCTCGCCACCTTCGCGCGCCTCGTCTCGGAGCGCAGCGGCGGGCGGCTCGCGGTCGAGCCGAGCTTCGATGCCTCTGCCGGGCTGCGCTCCGGCGCGATGATCGGCGCGGTGGCCGCCGGCACGGTCGAGGCGGCGGATGCCTTCACCGGGCCGCTCGCGGCGGTCGATCCGGTCTTCGGTCTCTCCTCCCTGCCCTTCCTGGCGACCTCGGTCGAGGAGGCGAAGGCCCTGGCGGAGATCGCCCGGCCGGCCTACGCGCGGGCACTCGCCGCGAAGGGCCAGCGGCTCCTCTACGTCACGCCCTGGGCGCCGTCGGGAATCTGGTCGCGTCACGCCCTCGCCGGCGCCGGCGACCTGAAGGGGCTCAAGATCCGCACCTACGACGCCACTTCGACGGCCGTGCTCGCGGCGGCCGGCGCACAGGCCGTCAACCTGTCCCAGGCCGACGCGATCCCGCAGGTGAAGGCCGGCGCCGTCGACGCGATGCTCTCCTCGGGCGATGGCGGGGTCGGGCGCCGCCTGTGGGAGCAGCTGCCGCACTTCACGGCGGTGCAGTACGCGATGCCGATCTCGATCGCCGTCGTGTCAGCCTCCGCCTACGACGCCCTGCCGGAGGCCGTGCGCCGCGCCGTCGACGCGGCCGCCGCCGAGACCGAGGCGCGCCAATGGGCGGCGATCCGCACCCGCCTCGACGAGAACTTTTCGCGCATGCGCCAGAACGGCGTCGTCATCGCCGATCCGCCCGCGCCCTCGATCACCGAGGCCCTCGCCAAGGCCGGCGCGGCGGCGGTGGCGGCCTGGGAGACGCAGACCGGGCCGGACGGCGCGCGGATCCTGGCGGCGTATCGCGGGCGCTGACGCGTCGTCAGACGGCGGCGTGGGCCCGCTCGCGCCGCGCCGCCTTCGCGGCCTCCAGGCGCATCCCCGCCTCCGCGATGCCGAGCGGCGGCGCCTGCCGGCCGATGCCGAGGGCTCCGTCGAGGATCGCCACCGCCTCGGCCCAGGCCCCGGGCCAGAACAGGGCGGCGGCCTCGACCGCGTCGGCGGCGGTGCGGGGATCGATCTCGGCGGCGAAGAGGGCCGCGCGCGCCGCCGCCGCCGCCCGGGCGCCGCGCACCCAGGTGCCCTGGCGGCCGGCCGCCTCGGCGAGCGAGCCGGCCGACCAGGCGGCGTGGCGGGCGACCGTCACCGCGCTCCCCAGATCCGGGGCCGCCCGGCAGGCGGCGGCGTGCTGCGCCAGCCCGGCCCGGTCCAGGACGGGCGGCAGCAGGCGGCGCACACCTTCGCCCACGAGATGGGCGGTGCGCTCCGCCTCCACGGCGTCCGAATCGGCGGAGCCGGCGAGGCGGAGCACGAAGGCCATCAGGCGCGGGCGCTCGGCATCCGGCATCGCGTCGTTGAGGCCCAGCGCGTAGGTGGCGAGCGGGCCCGAGAAGCAGGGCGGGCAATCGGCCGAGGAGCGGATCGCGCGGTACGGCAGGCCCGCCGCCACCAGAGCCGCCTCGTTGATGCAGGTGCCGCCATCCGGGCCCGGGAAGGTGTGCGAGCCCGGCAGCAGCCGCCAGTTTAGGATGGGATCGAAGAGGCCGGACATGGAGTCTCCCGCCGGGGTTTCGCGCGCCGTCAGCCTTGAGACTGGCAGGGTTTCGGGCCGGCGGCGAGCCTCATCTTCAGCCCGGCCCGGAGGCCGGCGGCGAGACCGGGAGGGCAGGCAAGCGGGATGCGGCATCGCGCCCCTGCCCTGGCCGGATTGCGAATTTGGAACATATAGTGAACATTAACCGCTGTCGGGCACCGCCGCCGCGCCGGGCGGCGATGGGGACGAGGAATGGGCGAGAGAGGACCGGCATGACGCGCTACCGCTTCCACTACACTAACGGGTCCGAGTGCATCCTCGATGCCGAGGGTGCGCCGGTCCGCGGGCCTTCCGCCCTCGCCCGCCGCGCCCGCGCGGTCGCCGAGGCGGCGATGGAGAGCCTCGGGGCCGGCGACTGGGCCGAGTGGCGGGTGAGCGTGCACGACCTGACCGGACGGCGCGTCTGGGTCGAGCCGTTCGTGACGCAGGAGCGCCCGACCGAGAGGCGTTCGACCAAGGATCGTTCGACCGCGAATCGTCCGACGCGAGAGGCGGCGCTGGCGGCGTGAGCCGCGCTCAGTCGCTCGCCAGGAAGGTGTCGTAGACGGCGCGGATCCGCGGCAGGTCCTCCGGCGCCGTCCAGGCCTCGACGATGCCGCGATAGGCCGGGCCGGGCCGCTCCTCCGCCAGCACCGCGTCGATGCGCGCCACCACCTCGCGCCCCCAGGGCGTGCCGGCGCACATCACCCGGGCGAAGACCGGCTCCGGCCCCTCCGCGAAGGGCAGGCCCAGGAAGGCGTCGGGCTGGCCGAGCTGGCGGGCGTTGTACGCCGCGATGCTGGAGAACTCGACGAGGTAGTCGAGCCGGTCGTTCAGCAGCATCCGGAACGCCTCGCCGAACTCCGAATGGGTCTGGCCCGGCGGGTATTGCCGGAGCAGCGCGTCGACGGCGGGGGCCACGGCGCGGTTGCGCAGCATGCTGGTGCGCAGGTCGCGGTGCTCGCTCAGCAGGTCGCGCAGGGACAAAGGCTCGAGGCCTGCGAAGCGCGCGCGCTGCGGGGCGTGGATCACGACGCGCAGCGGGTAGAACATCGCCACCGGCCGCGAGAACACCGCGAAGGCCTCGCGCTCGGGCGTTCTCACGCCGCCGACGAAGCACCATTCCTCGCCGTTCTTGAGCGAGGTGACGATGCGCGGAAAGGGAACCGTCAGCGTGGAATGGGTGTAGCCGGTCAGCCGGGCGCTCAGCAGGCCGCGGATCCGGTCGAAGATGCCGGCGTCGCGGTCCGGACCCTCGGTCATCATGAAGGGCGCGGCGTCGTAGACTGACCAGGTGATCTGGTTCGCGACCGGAGGGGCGGCCTGCGCGTCCCCGGCCCGCGCCGGACCGAAGGATGCCAGGGCGAGCGCGACGGCCAGGCCTGTCCGTCCGAGTCCCTTGATCATGGCCTTGTCCGCGATGTCCTTCGACGAGTCCGTCGGAGATGCCAGATGCTCGTTCAAGATCAGGTTAATCCCCGCGCGAGTCGTCGACGAGGGACCATCATCGGGAAGTCCTCATGTTAGGCTGATGGCGCCGGCGGGACGATCCACGGCACCCGGCGCCAGCGCGTCTCGCGCAGGGTGCGGTCGGCATAGGTGCCGGCCACCGCCGCCCGGCCGCCCTGGGCCGCGAGGTCGAGGACGAGGGCGCTGTGGATGAAGGCGAGGTGGCTGAAGGCCTGCGGGAAGTTGCCGAGGAAGGTGCGGTCCTCCGCCACCTCCTCGGCGTAGAGGCCGAGGTCGTTCTGCAGCGCCCGCAACGCGTCGAAGCGGGTCTGCGCCTCCTCGATCCGGCCGAGCCAGGCAAGGGCGTCGACGAGCCAGAAGGCGCAGATCAGGAAGGTGCCCTCGTGGCCCGGCAAGCCGTCGTCGTTGCGGTAGCGGTAGACGAGCGGGCCGTGGCCGAGGCGCGCGATCACCACCTCGACCGTGCGGGAAAACACAGCCTCGTCGACGGGGAAGCCGACCATCGGGGCGATCAGGAGGGCGGCGTCGGGATCGTCGCCGCCGATATATTGCGGGTAGTAGCCGTCCCGCTCGTGCACCCCCTCGCCGTTGACCCGGGCGACGATGGCGTCCCGCGCCGCGCACCAGTGCGGCCGCTCGCCGAACAGCCGGATCGCCCGGTCGACCGCGACCCAGTTCATGATCGCGGCGTGCAGGTAGTGCTCCTCGGGCTTGCGCGGCTCCCACAGGCCGGCATCGGTCTCGTGCCAGTGGGCGGCGGCGAAATCGGCCAGCCGGATCGCCTGACGCGCCATCGCCTCGGGGATCGTGCCGCCAAGGCTTCGATACATGTGCAGCAGGTCGAGCACCTGGCCGTAGGCGTCGCTCTGGTGCTGCTCGGCCGCCTCGTTGCCGTAGCGGACCGGGGCGCTGCCGCGCCAGCCCTCGAAATGGGCGGCCTCGTGCTCGGTCAGGTCGGTCTCGCCGGCGATGGCGTAGAGGGGGCGCAGGCCCCCCTCGTCGCGCTCCGCGAGTGTGCCGACGAAGCGGAAGAACGCCTCTGCCTCCGCCACCATGCCGAACTTCTTCAGCACGTAGAAGGACAGGCAGGCGTCGCGGATCCAGCAGAACCGGTAATCCCAGTTGCGGATGCCGCCGATCTCCTCCGGCAGCGAGGTGGTGGCCGCCGCCACGATGGCGCCCGAGGGCGCGTAGGTCAGGGCCTTGAGGGTGAGCGCGCTGCGCAGGAGCTGGTCGCTGAGCGGCCCGTCATAGGCCGCCCCCGCCGACCAGCCGGTCCAGGCCCGGCGTGCGGTCTCCATCAGCGCGCGCGGGTGGAGAGGATCGCGCTCCGCCGCGCCGCCCGGATAGAGCGCGAAGGCCTGCTCGCCCCCATGCGCGACGGTGAACCGCGCCACCGCGTCGGATCCCTCGATCGCGACCGGCAGATCGGCGATCAGGTCCGGCAGCCCCGCGGCGCCGGCGCCGCCCGGGACCGCCCTGAGCGCGGCAAAGGTCTCCGAGAAGCCCGCCAGCGGCCGGTAGACCGCCCGCATCGCCACCTCGCCGGACACGCCCGAGACCAGGCGTACCAGGCAGGGCAGCACCCGGCCCGGTTCGGGCGCGAGCATGAAGTCGTGCACCGTCGCCGCTCCGGTGGCGCAGGTGAAGGTGGTCTCGAGGATGTTGGTGCCCGGCAGGTAGAGCCGGGCGCTCTCGAACGGCCCCTCGGGTGCCAGCGCGAAGAAGCCGCCGCGCCGGCGGTCGAGCAGGCGGGAGAAGACCGGGGGCGCGTCGAACCGGTCGAGGCAGGCCCAGTCGATCGAGCCGTCGCGGGCGACGAGGGCGCAGCCGTGGCAGTTGCTGATGAGGCCGTAGGCCTCGATGGGCTGGTAGGGCCGCGCGTCCGGGTCGTGCATCGGGACAAAGGCTCGGGCAAGAGGGGGTGGGCCCGACGGCCGGGGGACGGCGAGCGCCCTCCCCTCGGACCGCGTGACCCAGAGGCACCGGGCGAATGGCCGGGGCCCGCCCATGTTCCCGCTGGAGCGTGGAAATTTTTTCGCGGATGAAAGGGTGAGAGAAAACGTAGTTTCCCTGGGTCGTCGCGGTTGTTTGCCCCGCCGCGATGATCATCCTCGGCGTCATACCGGGGGGCGCACAGCGGAACCCGGGACGACGTGGAGGATGGAAGTTCGGTCGGCCAACGCGCGGCACGCGCGCACTGCCCCGATCGATCCTCAGCCCCCCATCACGAACCGCCCCAGCTCCTCCCGCGCCAGCGCCCGTGCCAGGGAATCCTCCGCCGGGCCGTCGATCGCCATCAGGAGGCCGCCGCAGACGGTGCCGCGGCCCGAGACCGCGTAGCGCAGAGTGCAGGCGGGTTCGAGGCTGCCGGGGCGCCCGGCGACGAAGCCCTGCAGCGTGCCGGGCCGGTCGCCGTGGCCGATCACCGCCTCCAGGCCCGACGCCCGGCCGGCGATCGCGAAGGGAACCAGGCCGAGGCGCCGGCCGCCCTGGCGGGCCTGCACCCGGCGCGGCCCCTCGACGGCGACCAGGGTTTCGGGGGCCAGATGCGCGAGGCCGCGGAAGGTCAGGGGCCCGCCTTCGTCCTGGGTGAAGCGGTCGATCACCGCGAGGCCCGACAGGTCGTGCGGCAGCACGAAGACCCGCAGGTGGCGGCAGCCCGGCCCGTGCACGGTGGTCTCGATCGCGTGGGCGGTGGCGCCGGGCAGCGCCAGGCTGCCGCGATGGATGCCGCCCCCGGCCACCGGCTCGCGCCCCTCGATCACCGCGACGTTGTGGGCGCGGGCCGAGAGCAGGTAGTGGCGCACGCCCCCGGTCTCGACCTGCTCCGAGCCGCCGGCCTCGACGATCCAGCGCGTCGCCCCCGCCGCGTAGACGAAGGAGGTGCAGTCGGCGTGGCCCTGGGGCGAGGTCTCGGCGAAGGTGCAGGCGAAATGGGCCCAGCCGCGCCCGGCCTCGTGGCGGGCCGACAGGCCGTCGGGGCGCAGGGTCGAGGAGGCCGTGGCGGCAAGGCCGGCCGCGGCGGGCTGGGCGGCCGGGCGCTGCGCTACCAGCCCGCCGCCGCGCAGCCGCGCGATCCAGCCGGCTTCGTCGGTGCCGGCAAAGACCTCGCCGAAGGGCGGCAGCCGTCCGCCGGGATCGAGGAGGCCGGCGAGGTCCGACAGGACCGCCTCCGTGCGGGCGGCGACGAGGGGGCCGGGCGCGGCCTCGCCGAGGGTCTCCCGCAGCGCCCGCCCGAGGGTGACGAGGTCGAGGCGGCGGTGGAGCGAGGAATCCGGGAAGCGCCCGTCCTCGGGCAGGAGCGCCGGCACGCCCGCGCGCAGGCTCTCGCGGGCGAGGCCGTCCCAGTGGCCCGAGAACGGCAGGCGCGGCAGGGCGCGGGCGAGCGCCAGGAGCGCCGCGGCGGCCTGGAGCTGGTGCAGGCTCTGCCCGAAGGTGTTCTGCCCGACGATCTCCGCCAGGGCGAAGCCGTGCCGCACCGCCTCCCCGGTCAGGAGCGGCGCCGCCGCCCCCGCCCCCGGCAGGGCGAGGAGGCCGATCCAGACCTCGGCCCGGGCCGGCAAAGCCGCCGGATGCAGGCTCAGGGGGTCGGCCGGCTGGCCCCAGGGGTTGGCCCGCGACCAGGCCTGCGCCAGGGCGAGCGCGCGCGCCGGCGCCGCCTCGGCCAGCGCCAGGAGCCAGGCGAGGGAGTGGTAGGCGAGGCGCCACGGGATGGCGCGGGCGGGTGCCGCCCGGAACGGGTCCTCGTCGAAGCCCGGATTCTCCGGCAGGGGCCAGTCCGGGTAGCCGGCGAGGCGCAAGGTGAGGCCGCCGTCGGGCCTGACGCCCACGAGGCGCTCGGTCTCGCCCCGCAAGGCGCGGGCGCGGGCGAGCGGCAGGGCGGCGCTGCCGGCCTCCCCGGGACCGGGGATCCAGGCTGCCTCGGCCCCGGGATCGCGCCCGAGCCGGGCCGAGAGGCGGGCGAGGAAGCCCGGGGCGTCGAGGAGGTCGTCGCCGCACAGGCTCTCGAGCCGGAAGCGGTCCTCCAGCGCCACCTCCGGGGGGCCGATGAGCTCCACGGCGGGCAGCCGTTCGCCCTCCTCCTCCCAGGTGCAGAAGCCGAGATCGAGGGAGACCGCGCCCGGCGGCGGCTCCAGGTCGAGGGTGAAGCGGCGCGCCTGCGGCTGGGCCGGAAGGTTGATCGCCGCGCCGAGCCCTGGCCGCTCCTCGCTGCCCGGCCGTGCGCCGAGGCCCGGCACCGCGACGGTGCCCGGATAGGGCGGCGGGATCTCCGCCCCGTCGCGGTCGCGGTAGACGAGGCTCACCCGCGCGGCGTGCTCGTCGGGCCGCGCGGCGTGGATCTGCCCGCGCACCACGAGGCCGAGGCCCGGGACGAGGCCGTGGCGCAGGGGCTCCGGCCGCGGCCCGAGGCGGCGGCGGCGAAAGGCGCCCTCGCGCAAGGGCGCGCCGGGGCGCAGGCGCGGCTCCGCGATCGTGAAGCCTTCTGTGTTGCGCCAGGAGCGCAGGGTGAGCGCGAGGCCGCGCGCCTGCGGCGGCACCCCGAAGGCCAGCCGCACCGGGGCCATCCGGACGAACTCGGTCCCGGCGGGCTGGCAGGCCGGTCCGGCGATCCAGGCGCTGTGCGGATCGAGCAGGGTGCGGGCGAGGCCCGGCACCGCGTCGAGGTCGAGGCTCGACCCGTCGGCGGCCAGGAAGTCGAAGCCCGCGAGGGCGAAGTCGAGGGCCTGGCCCCATTCCTCCTCGGCCGCCCAGGCGAGGCGGGCCTCCAGGCAGCACCAGGCCCCCGCCGGCAGGTGGCGGAAAGTCAGCTGGACCCGGGACCAGCGGTTGTTGGCGGTGATCGCGTGCTCGCCCTCGCGCGCGCCCGGCCCCGCCCCGCCCGCGTAGCGGGCCTGGACCGGGAGGAAGACCGGCGCGGAGGGTAGCAGGGCCGGGAGCATGGCGCGGGAGAGGAGCCTGGGCGGGGGTATCCCGCCGCCAGTGCCGGGGAGTGGCCTCCCCTGTCAAGGCGCTGAAGGGACAGCGCCGTCCCACGAGCCCCGCAAGCTCCGCCAGCCTCGGGCAAGGTTGCGCTTCTAAATCCTCGGTTACGCGGCAGGGCCCGGGCGTCGGGTCGTTTCGGCACAGGACTCAAGGAGTGGCGGGCATGGGGGGAATCGCGTGACGGGGCTCTACCTGTTCGATCTCGCCTCGATGCATACCGGCTACCTGTCGGTGCGCCAGTCGACGATCGCCGGCAACGTGGCCAACGCCAACACCCAGGGCTACCAGGCCCGGGACGTCGTGCCCTTCGCCCAGGTGCTGGCCCGCGCCGGCGGCACCGACATGGCGCAGACCGCGCAGGCCCATCTCGGCTCTCCGGGCCTCGGGGTGGCGATCCGCCCCGACAAGTCCGGCTGGGACGTGCTCGAGACTTCTAGCAGCGTCAGCCTGGAGCAGGAGATGCTGAAGGCGAGCGAGGTGTCGCGCCAGCACAACCTCGATGTCGGGGTGGTGCGCAGCTTTCACCGCATGCTGATGTCGGCCGTGAGGAGCGGATCGTGATCGACCCCCTGCTCGCCGCCTCCCGCCTCGCGAGCGCCGGCCTCGAGGCGCAGTCGCTGCGCATGCGGGTGGTGTCGGAGAACCTCGCCAACGCCCAGTCGACCGGGGCCGAGCCGGGCGCCGACCCGTATGCGCGCAAGACCGTGACCTTCAAGGCGGAGCTCGACCGGGCGATCGGCGCCGCCTCGGTGCGTGTGCGCGACGTCGACACCGACAAGACCCCGTTCCGGGTCGAGCACGACCCGGGCAACCCGGCGGCGGACCAGAACGGCAACGTCAAGCTGCCGAACGTGAACGCCCTGATCGAGATGGCCGACATGCGCGAGGCCAACCGCTCCTACGAAGCCAATCTGCAGGTGATCAAGCAGGCCCGCGCGATGGTGGCCAGCGTGATCGACCTCCTGAGGACATGAGCATCCGATGATCGAGGCCCTCACCCTCTCGGCCTTCGACCGGGCCGCCGCCTCCGCCCGCCCCGAGGCCGCGGCCGCCGTCCAGCGGGCGGTGCTGCCCGGCGCGGCCGGCGCCGGCTTCCCCGGCGTCGAGGCCGCGGCTCCCGCCGATTTCGGGCAGATCATGGCGAGCTTCGCCAGCGGCGTGCGCAACGACCTGCGCGCCGGCGAGGCCGCCTCCATCGCCGGCATCCAGGGCAAGGCCTCGACGCAGCAGGTGGTCGAGGCGGTGATGTCCGCCGAGCAGAGCCTGCAGACCGCGGTCGCCATCCGCGACAAGGTCGTGGCCGCCTATCTCGAACTGAGCCGCATGGCGATCTGAGGATTCTACGCAGATGAGAGCGCTCGCCGTCGCCGCCACGGGCATGTCCGCCCAGCAGCTCAACCTCGAGGTCATCGCCAACAACATCGCCAACCTGAACACCACCGGGTTCAAGGGGGCGCGGGCCGAGTTCACCGACCTGCTCTACCAGGCCGAGCGGCAGCAGGGCGTGCCCAATCAATCCGGCCAGGAGGCGGTCCCCGAGGGCGCGATGCTCGGCCTCGGCGTGCGCGCCGCGGCGATCCGCAACCTGCACCGCCAGGGCCAGCTCACCAACACGGCGAACCAGCTCGATCTCGCCATCAACGGCCGCGGCTACTTCCAGATCACGAGCCCGAGCGGCGAGATCAACTACACCCGCGCCGGCGCCTTCAACAAGAACGCCACCGGCCAGCTCGTCACGCTCGAGGGCTACACGGTCGATCCAGCGATCCTGATCCCGCCGACCGCCACCGAGATCACCATCAACCTGTCCGGGCAGGTCTTCGCCAAGATCGACGGCCAGGTGGCGCAGCAGAATATCGGTCAGATCACGATCGCGAACTTCGCCAACGAATCGGGCCTGGAGCCCCTCGGCAACGGCCTCTACCGCGAGACCCCGGCCTCGGGCGCGGCGGTGATCGGCAACCCGGGCGATGCGAGCTACGGCAAGCTCCAGCAGGGCTACCTCGAAGGGTCGAACGTCGATCCGGTCAAGGAGATCACCAGCCTGATCACCGCCCAGCGCTCGTTCGAGATGAACTCCAAGGTGATCCAGGCCGTCGACGAGATGGCGAGCACGATCTCCAAGGGAATCCGCTGAGCCGGGCCCGGTCGTCCTGACGGCCGGTCCTCGCCCTCGGTGAGACTGCCACGCCGCCGGACCCGGCGGCGCCCCTCCTCCCGGCGCGACACATCCATGCGTTCCCTCCTCCGGCACTCCCTTCTTCTGGCGCTGGTCGGCCTGTGCGTCCCGGCCGCCCTCGTCGTGGCCGCTCCGGCCCCGTCGTCGCCCGCCGACTCGCACTCCGCCCTCGGGGTGAACGAGATGATGCTGCCGGTGCCGACCGTGACGATCTATCCGGGCGACACGATCAAGGAGTCGATGCTGCGGCTCCAGGCCTATCCGACGACCTACCGGGCGCGCGCGGCGGTGATCGACGCACCGCTCGCCGTCGTCGGGCGCACCGCCCGCCGGATGCTGCTGCCGGGCGAGCCGGTGCCGGTCAACGCCGTCGACGATCCGCGCCTCGTCAGCCGCGGCGCGCCGACCCAGATGATCTTCGAGGAGAACGGCCTCGTCATCACGGCGGTCGGCTCGCCGCTGCAGAATGGCGGCCTCGGCGAGACCATCCGGGTGCGCAACACCGACACCAACCGCATCGTGCTCGGCACCGTGACGGCGGACGGCCGCATCAAGATCGGCGGGTTCTGATGCGGGGCGCCCTCCGCAACCTCCGGGCCGGCCTCGCCCTGGCGCTGGTCCTCGTGATGGGGCTCGACGTCGCGCCGGTCCTGCCCGCGCGCGCCGCGGCCCCCGTGATCGCCAGCGGGGGCTTCGCCCGGATCAAGGACGTCGCGACCCTCAAGGGCGTGCGCGACAACCAGATCGTCGGCTACGGCCTCGTCACCGGCCTGCAGGGCACCGGCGACACCCTGCGCAACGCCCAGTTCACCGAGCAGTCGCTGCAATCGATGCTCGACCGGATGGGCATCAACGTGCGCGACGCGCGCCTGCGCACCCGCAACGTCGCCGCCGTGATGGTGACGGCGGACCTTCCGCCCTACGTCGGCGCCGGCTCGCGCATCGACGTGACGGTGACCTCGCTGGGCGACGCGACCTCGCTGCGCGGCGGCACGCTCCTGATGACGCCTCTCTCCGGCGGCGACGGCAACGTCTACGCCGCGGCGCAGGGCCCGCTCGCGGTCTCCGGCTTCTCGGCTCAGGGCCAGGCCGAGCAGCTGACGCAGGGCGTGCCGACCGCCGGCCGCATCCCGAACGGCGCGCTCATCGAGCGCGAGGTGCCGGGCGCGTTCCGCGACCTGCCCGAGCTGATCTTCGAGCTGAAGAATCCCGACTTCAAGACCGCCACGATGGTGGCCGACGCGATCAACGCCTACGCGATCGGCCGCTTCCGCCGCCGCATCGCGAGCCCGCGCGACCAGCGCTCGGTGGTGCTCCAGCGCCCGCGCGACATGATCCTGCCGCGCCTCGTCGCGGAGATCGGCGACCTGACGATCCAGCCCGACGTGCCGGCCCGGGTCGTGGTCGACCAGCGCACCGGCACGGTGGTGATCGGCCGCAACGTGCAGATCTCCACGGTGGCGGTCACCCACGGCAACCTCACGGTGCGGGTCACCGAGACGCCGGAGGTGTCGCAGCCCGCGCCCTTCTCCAACGGCCAGACCACGGTGGTGCCGCGCACGGAAGTCGCGGCCCGCGAGGAGCAGGGCAAGCTCGCGGTGCTCGGCGGCTCCGACCTGCAGACCCTGGTGCGCGGCCTCAACCAGGTGGGCCTCAAGCCCACCGACATCATCGCGATCCTCCAGGCGGTGAAGACCGCCGGTGCCCTCCAGGCGGAGCTCGTCGTCCAATGATCCGGTTCGTCGTGACAGCCCTCCTCCTGGCGCTGGCCGGCCCGGCCTTCGCCGCCGGCGGTGGGCCGGCGCCCGACCCGGCCAAGGACGCCGCGATGCGCGCCATCGCCGCCCGGGACGCCCCCAAGGAGCCGACCGCGCAGGACTTCGTCGCCAAGGACGCGAAGGACCCGGGCAGGACCGGCTATTGCGCCACCATCGCGGACGCGGCGTCGGACGCCCGCTTCGCCTGGCAGAAGGAGCAGCTCGCCGCGCTCGAGAAGCAGGTCGACGAGCGCATCCGCCGCCTCGAGGAGAAGCGCGCCGAGTACGAGGCGGTGGTCCAGCGCCGCAAGGAGTTCCTGGCCAAGGCCGACGAGAGCGTGGTGGCGGTCTACGCCAAGATGAAGGCCGACGCGGCGGCGCTCCAGCTCTCCAACATGCCCGAGGACAACGCCGCGGCGATCCTGGTGAAGCTCAACGCGCGGACGGCGAGCGCGGTGCTCGCCGAGATGGAGGCCTCCCGCGCCGCGGCCCTGGCCCGCAAGATGGCCGAGGCCGGCCGCCGCAAGGACAACGAGAGATCGTGATGACCCGTCAAGCCCCGGCCGCCCGCCTCCTGACCCTCACCGTGGCCGGCTTCGCCACGTCGAGCCTGTTCCTCGCCGGCTGCCAGAGCAAGCTCGACGAGCTCGGCCGCCAGCCGGTGCTGACGCCGATCGGCACCGGGCTCGCCGCCCCGCGCGAGGCCCTGCCCTCGACCTTCGGCTCGCTGCAGAGCCGGCACGGCTACCACTCGACCTGGTCGCCGGGGAGCGCCGACCTGTTCCAGGATCCCCGCGCCCGCAACATCGGCGACGTGCTGACGGTCAGCATCGTCATCAACGACAAGGCGCAGTTCGACAATGCCAGCGACCGCTCGCGCAGCCAGAAGTCGAGCCTCGGCTTCGATTTCGGCTACGGCGTCTCGGGGCTGAAGGACTCGGCGACCGCCGATACCGGCATCCGCTCGGGCACCGAGACCAAGGGCCAGGGCACGATCGACCGCAAGGAATCGTTGAGCCTGTCGGTGGCCGCCGTGGTCACCGAGACGCTGCCGAACGGCAACCTCCTGATCAGCGGCTCGCAGGAGATCCGGGTCAACAACGAGGTGCGGGTGCTCAACGTCGCCGGCATCGTCCGGCCGCGGGACATCTCGCGCAAGAACACGATCGACTACGACAAGATCGCCGAGGCCCGGGTCTCCTATGGCGGCCGCGGCCGCCTGACCGACGTGCAGGCGCCGACCCTCGGCCAGCAGATCTTCGAGACCGTCGCGCCGTTCTGACGGCGGAATCCAGGAGCGCGCGATGGCGGACAAGACGGACGACAAGAAGAAGGGCGGCGGTAAGGCCTGGATCGGGGCGCTCGCCCTCTGCACCCTGGTGGCGGTCGGCACCGGGGCGGGTCTCGGCATGTACCTGATGACGAGCGTCGAGAAGGCGGTCGACCAGAAGACCCGCGAGGCGCAGGAGCACGAGAAGGCCGCCAAGGTGCTGAACTATTCCGGCGAGCTGTCTCTGCGCAGCGTCGGCTCGGTGGTGACGAACCTCGCCGAGCCGGCCGATTCCTGGATCCGGCTCGAATCCTCGGTGGTTTTCAAGACCGGCAGCCTGCCGACCCCGGACATCACCGTGGCGGAGATCAAGGCCGACATCATCGCCTATCTGCGCACGCTCTCGACGGCGCAGATCGAGGGGGCGAGCGGCCTCCAGCACCTGCGCGAGGATCTCAACGAGCGCGTGTCCTTGCGCACCAAGGGGGCGATCCGCGAGCTGATCGTCGAGGCCCTGGTGGTGCAATGACGGGTTTGACGAACCGGCGCACGGCCCACGTCCTCGGGACGCTCGCCCTCCTGCTCCTGCCGGCCGGCGCCGCCCTGGCGCAGGGGGCGGCGGGCAGCGTCACCGGCATCCCGGGCCTCGACGCGCTGCTGCCCCCCGGCAACGGTGCGGCGAGCGGGCGCATCCTCCAGCTCGTCGCCCTGCTCACGGTGCTGTCGCTGGCGCCGGGGCTGCTGGTGATGGTGACGAGCTTCACGCGCTTCGCCGTCGCGTTCTCGTTCCTGCGCTCGGGGCTCGGCCTCCAGAGCACGCCGGCCAACCTCTTCCTCGTCAGCCTGTCGCTGTTCATGACCTTCTACGTCATGGCGCCGACCTTCGACCGGGCCTGGAGCGAGGGCGTGCGCCCGCTGCAGGAGAACCGGATCAGCGAGGAGGAGGCCTTCACCCGCATCACCGACCCGTTCCGCGAGTTCATGTCGGCCCAGGTGCGGCCGAAGGACCTGCAGACCTTCCAGGACCTCGCCAGCCGCAGCTTCCCGAAGCCCCAGGAGGGCGAGAAGATCGACCTGCGCATCCTGATCCCGGCCTTCATGATCTCGGAACTGCGCCGCGGCTTCGAGATCGGCTTCCTCATCGCCCTGCCCTTCCTCGTCATCGACATGATCGTCTCGACGATCGTGATGTCGATGGGCATGATGATGCTGCCGCCGACGGTGATCTCGCTGCCGTTCAAGGTGCTGTTCTTCATCCTGATCGACGGGTGGAATTTGCTGGTGAGCGGGTTGGTAAGATCGTTCTTTTAGCGATCCTGGGTTCTCGCGACAGTAATCGACACCGTCCTTCGTCATCCCGGGGCCGCGCAGCGGAACCCGGGATCCATAACCGCTGACGATTCAGGACGAGGCGGAACGCTGCCCGCCTTTTTTAGGCACCGTCAGCGGTTATGGATCCCGGGTTCTCGCCTTCGGCGAGCCCCGGGATGACGTGGAGGGTGTGTATTCTTACAGGAGACTATCAAGCAGGGCTGCTTTATCTGCTCCACCCATCCTGGCGATCCTCACGCCGCCCGCGCCTCGAAATCGATCCTCGGATCGATCCAGCTATAGGTCAGGTCGGAGATCAGGTTCACCACCAGGCCCAGCAGCGAGAAGATGTACAGGTTGGCGAACACCACCGGATAGTCGCGGTTCACGATCGATTCGAACGAGAGCAGACCCAGCCCGTCGAGGCTGAAGATGGTCTCGATCAGCAGCGAGCCGGCGAAGAACGCCGAGATGAACGCGCCCGGGAAGCCCGCCACCACGATCAGCATCGCGTTGCGGAAGACGTGGCCGTAGAGCACCTGGCGCTCGGACAGGCCCTTCATCCGCGCGGTCAGCACGTATTGCTTGCGGATCTCGTCGAGGAACGAGTTCTTGGTGAGCAGGGTCGAGGTGGCGAAGGCCCCGATCGCCATGGCGATGATCGGTAGGGTGATGTGCCAGAGGTAGTCGGTCACCTTCTGCCACAGCGGGAAGGTGGACCAGCCCTCGCTGGTGAGCCCGCGCAAGGGGAAGACCTGCAGGAACGAGCCGCCGGCGAACAGCACGATCAAGAGGATCGCGAACAGGAAGCCGGGGATCGCGTAGCCGACGATGACGATTCCGGAGGTCCAGACGTCGAAGGGCGAGCCGTCGCGGACCGCCTTGCGGATGCCGAGCGGGATCGAGATCGCGTAGGAGATCAGCGTCATCCAGAGGCCGAGACTGATCGAGACCGGCAGCTTCTCGCGGATCAGCTGCAGCACCGAGACATCGCGAAAGTAGCTCTTGCCGAAGTCGAAGCGGGCATAGTCCCACAGCATCTTCAGGAAGCGCTCGGGGGCGGGCTTGTCGAAGCCGAATTGCTGCTCCAGGCGCTTGATGAAGGCCGGGTCGAGCCCTTGCGCGCCGCGGTAGCGGGAATTCGATTCCCCTCCCCCGCCCTGCGCGCTCGGTCCGCGCCCGGCGAGGTCGCCGCCGCCGCCGGTGACCCGGGACATGGTGTTCTGGCCCTGGAGCTGGGCCAGCACCCGCTCGACCGGCCCGCCGGGGGCGAATTGCACGATCACGAAGGAGATCAGCATGATCCCGAGGATCGTCGGGATCATCAGAAGCAGGCGGCGCAGGATGTAGGCTGCCATCTTTGTCAGGTCCGTCCGATCTTGCGGGCCTTGTCGGCGTCGTGCCACCACAGGGCGGGCACGCCGAGGCCGTATTTCGGCAGGTCGCGCGGCCGGCCGTAGAGGTCCCAGAGCGCGAGGCGGTGGGTGGCGCCGTACCACATCGGCACCCAGTAGCGCCCGGCGCGCAGCACCCGGTCGAGGGCCCGGCAGGCGGTGGTGAGCGCGGGGCGCGAGGCGGCGTCGGCGATGCGGTCGAGCATCGCGTCGGCGGCCGGGTTCTCGATGCCGGCGAGGTTCTGCGAGCCCGGCACCTTGGCACTGCTGCTGCCATAGACCTCGCGCAGCGCGGCCCCCGGGGTGACCGAGCTACTGAAGCGGGCCGAGACCACGTCGAAGTCGAAGTCTTTCAGCCGCGCCTGGTACTGCGCCGCGTCGACGAGGCGCGAGCTCGCCCGGATGCCGAGCAGGCTCAGGTTCTTGATGTAGGATTGCAGCAGCGGCTGGAAGACCGGCGAGGAATCCAGGAACTCGAAGGCGAGCGGCTGGCCGTCGGGCAGCTTCATCGTGCCGCCGTCGCGGGTGCAGCCGGCCTGGCGGAGCAGCGTGTCGGCCCGGCGCAAGAGCGCCCGGTCCTGGCCCGACCCGTCCGAGCGCGGCGGCGACCACGGCTCGGAGAAGACCTCGTCGGGCACCTGCCCCCGGAACGGTTCGAGGAGCGCCAGCTCCTCAGGCGACGGCATCCCCTCCGCCTTCAGGTCGGAATTCTCGAAGAACGAGGCGGTGCGCCTGTAGGCGCCGTACATCAGGTTCTGGTTCGACCACTCGAAGTCGAAGGCGAGCCCGATCGCCTCGCGGATGCGCGGATCGCGGAAGACCGGCCGGCGGGTGTTGAGGAACCACCCTTGCGTGCCCGAGGGCGTGGCATCCGGCACCGTCTCACGCTTGACCCGGCCCTCCTGCGCGGCCGGAAAATCGTAGCCCGTGGCCCAGACCCGGGAGGTGAACTCTTCCCGCCAGGTGAAGGTGCCGGCCTTGAACGCCTCGAAGGCGACGTCGCGGTCGCGAAAATACTCGTAGCGGATCTCGCCAAAGTTGTTCTGGCCGACGGTGACCGGCAGGTCGGCGCCCCAGTAATCGGCGACGCGCTCGAAGGCGATGAAGCGGCCGACCTCGAACCGCGCCACCCGGTAGGGCCCGGAGCCGAGCGGCGGCTCGAGCGTCGAGGCCTCGAAGTCGCGGCTGCGGTAATAGTCTTGCGAGAAGATCGGCAGGTCGGCGACGATCAGCGGCAGGTCGCGGCTGCGCCCGGGGGCGAAGCGCACCAGAACCGCATCGTCGCCCTCCGCACTCGCGCCGGCGACGTCGCGCAGCACGGCCGCGATGCGCGGATGGCCCTTCTCCTTCAGCGTCGCGATCGAGAAGGCGACGTCGCGGGCGGTGAGCCGCGAGCCGTCGTGGAAGCGGGCCTGGGGCCGCAACCCGAAGCGGTAGGCCAGGCCGTCGTCGCTCACCGTCACGCTGCGGGCGACGAGGCCGTAGGCGGCATCCGGCTCGTCGAGGGCCCGGACCATCAGGCTGTCGAAGGTCAGGTCCATGCCGGCGGCGCCGTCGCCCTTCAGCACGTAGATGTTGAGGGTGTTGAAGGTCTCGAAGGCCTGGTTGCCGCTGGTGGTGGAGAGTTGCGCGGAGAAGGTGCCGCCCTTCGGCGCGAGCGGATCGACATAGTCGAAGCGCGGGAAGCCGGCCGGGTATTTCAGGTCGCCGAAGCTCGACAGGCCGTGGCGCTCGTGCCCCGGCTGCGCGTGAGCCGGGACGCGGGCGGCGAGGAGCGCCGCCCCGCTCCCGGCCAGGAAGCTGCGCCGGCGCATCACCGCGCCGCCCCGGTCTTGGCGGCGAGGGCGGAATCGTACCACCAGGTCGTCGGGAAGCCCGAGGCGCCGTATTTCGGCAGGGTCGCCGGGTGGCCGAAGCGGTTCCAGCGCAGGGTCCGCGAGACGTTCGAGGACCATTGCGGCACGACGTAGTCGTGGGCGAGGAGGACCCGGTCGAGGGCGCGGGTCGCCGCCACCAGTTCCTCGCGGTCGGCGGCGTAGATCACCTTGTCGATGAGGGCGTCGACGGCCGCATCCTTGATGCCCGCGAGGTTGCGCGAGCCCGGCCGGTCGGCGGCGGCCGAACCCCAGCAATCGCGCTGCTCGTTGCCCGGCGAGAGCGATTGGGCCCAGTTGCTGAGCGCGAGCGCGTCGAAATCGAAGCTGCGCGAGAGGTTCTGGTACTGGGCCGGATCGACCACCCGCAGCGACACCTTGAGGCCGATGCGCTCGAGCGCCGCGCGGTAGGGCAGCACGACCCGCTCGGCCGAGTTGTCGTAGCCCAAAAACTCGACGGTGAAGGGCTGGCCGGTCGCCTTCTCGACCATCTGGCTGCCGCGGATCTCGTAGCCCGCCTCCTGGAACAGGCGCACCGCCTCCCGCAGGTTGGCGCGCACCGCCTCCGGCGAGCCGTTGACCGGGTTCCTGTAGGGCGTGGTGAAGACCGAGGCCGGTACCTTGTCCTTGACGCTCTCCAGGATCGCCCGCTCGCGCCCCTCGGGCAGGCCCGACGAGGCGAGCTCAGTGCCGAAGAAGTACGAATCGACCCGCTTGTAGAGGCCGTAGAACAGGGTGCGGTTCATCTCCTCGAAGTCGAAGGCGAGGTTGAAGGCTCGGCGCACCCGCGCGTCGGCGAATTTCTTCCGGCGCAGGTTGAGGGTGAAGGCCTGCATGATGCCCATGCCGGCCTGCGGGAATTCCTCCTTGACGATCCGGCCCTCGCGCACGGCCGGGAAGCCGTCATAGGCGGTGGCCCAGTTGCGGGCGATGTTCTCGGTGCGCCAGTCGAACTGGTCGGCCTTGAACGCCTCGATCATCACCGTCGCATCGCGAAAATACTCGGCGCGCTGGGTGTCGAAATTGTTGGCGCCGCGGTTCACGGCGAGGTCGCGGCCCCAGTAATCCGGCACCCGCTCGTAGGTGGCGGTGCGGCCGGCCTCGAACCGGGCCAGCCGGTAGGGCCCGGAGCCGAGGGGGATCTCGAGCGTCGTCTCGGTCGGGTTGCGGGTCTTGCCCGACGCGTCCTTGCCTTCCCACCAGTGCTTCGGCAGCACGGGCAACTGGCCGACGATCTGGGGCAACTCGCGGTTGCCTGTCTCCGAGAAGGTGAAGCGCACCTCGCGCGGGCCGGTCACCTCGGCCTTCGTCACGTTGTGGTAGTAGGCGGCGTATTGCGGGCTGTTCTCCTTCAGCACCTGGAAGGAGAACACCACGTCGTCCGGTGTCACCGGCTTCCCGTCGTGCCAGCGCGCCTCCGGCCGCAGGCGGTAGACGACGCTGCCGAGGTCGTCGGCCGGCTTCACGCCGTCGGCGATGAGGCCGTAATAGGTCGAGGCCTCGTCCTGGGCCTGGGCCAGCAGGGTGTCGTAGATCAGCGGGATCTGGCTCTCGAGGTCGCCCTTCACCCCGGCGACGATCATGTTGAAGTTGTCGAACGAGCCTTGCGAGCCGAACCGCACCAGGCCGCCCTTCGGGGCGTCGGGGTCGGCATAGTCGAAATGCGTGAAGCCCGCCGGGTATTTCGGCTCGCCGAGGAGCGACAGGCCGTGGCGCCAGTCCCCGTCGGGGGATGCCGCACCGCTGCCTGTCGAGGGAGCGCCCTGCGCGCGGGCCCCGGCCGGGATTGCGGCGAGACCGAGGAGAGCGAGGGCGGCGCGGCGAGTGAGGGGGCGTGCGATCACGCGGGGCGATCCTCCGGCTGAAAGGGTCTCCCCCCGTTCTAGGTCGCGGGGGGCCGCTCCGCCAACCCGGGCGCGTCGGCGCAGGGGGCGCGCCCGCGAAAGATGTGCCCGTTCATGCAAAAAGGCCGGGCTCTCGCCCGGCCTCGTCGGCACGCAGTCCTTGCGAAGCCCTCAGGGCTTCGGGAAGTCGACCGGCTTGTCGGACAGGGTCTTGAGGTAGGCCAGGATGTCGGCCCGCTCGGCGCCCGAGGGCACGCCGGCGAAGGCCATGATGGTGCCCTGGACGAACTGCTTCGGGCCGTGGAGGAAGTGGTCGAGGTCCTCGTAGGTCCAGTTGCCGCCCTTGGCCTTCATGGCCGCGGAGTAGTTGAAGCCCTCGTGGCCGCCCTTCGGGCGCTCGACGATGCCGTACAGGTCGGGGCCGACCTTGTTCGGGCCGCCCTTCTCGAAGCTGTGGCAGGCCATGCACTTCTTGGCGGCGGCCTGGCCCTTGGTGGCGTCGGCGCTGGCGAGGCGCACGGGGAGCGGCTCCTCCTTGGCGGCCGCCGGCGCCGCGGCGCCGGCATTCTCCTCGGCGGCCGGCAGCGCGTAGCCGCGATCACCCGCCGGCTTCGGCTTGTAGATCAGCTCGGCCAGGAACCCGGTCCCCATCGCGAGGAGCAGGGCGCCGAGCACTGCGCCGGCGATCTTGTTAAGCTCGAAGGAATCCATGTCTCGGCAGCTCCGATGCTCCGGTGAGCAGGGGCGATGCGAGGCGCGGCCCGGCGCCACGCCGCAGTGAAGGTCCGCCGGTGCTTAGCCGTTCTGCGGCGCGGTTGACAATGGCTCTAAACCTCGTCGGTTCGTCGCAGAGCGCGGGCGTGTGGACGGCGCCACGGTCCCGCGCGGGCGGCGCGCCGTGAGGAGCTCGCCAGCAGCGGCCCGCCAAGAGTGAGCCGCCAAGAGCGAGCCGCCATGACAAGCCGGGCCGGCACTGCTAAGAGCCGCGGCTTGCCGGGCCTCCCGTCATCCACAGGCTTCGAGCCCCGCACAGGCTTCAAGTCCCGCACAGCTCCGAATCGCCGCATGTCCGATCCCCTCGTCCTGATTCCCGCCCGCCTCGCCGCCACCCGCCTGCCCGAGAAGCCGCTGGCCGACATCGCCGGCGTGCCGATGATCGTGCATGTCTGGCGTCGCGCCGTGGAAGCCGGCATCGGTCCGGTGGTGGTCTGCACCGACACGGACGCCATCGTGCAGGCGGTCGAGGCGGCGGGCGGCCTCGCGGTGATGACGCGGCCCGACCACCCGTCCGGCTCCGACCGCCTGGCCGAGGCGCTGGAGGTGATCGACCCGGAGGGGCGCCACGACGTGGTGGTGAACGTGCAGGGCGACCTGCCGACGATCGATCCCGCCGCCATCGCCGCCTCGGTCGCGCCGCTCGCCGACCGGGCGGTCGACATTGCGACGCTCTGCGCAATCATCACCCGGCCCGAGGAGCGGACCGAGCCCAGCGTCGTCAAGCTGGTCGGCTCCGAGATCGCGCCGCGTCGCCTGCGGGCGCTCTACTTCACCCGCGCCACCGCGCCGTACGGCGACGGCCCGCTCTTCCACCATATCGGCCTCTACGCCTATCGCCGCCGGGCGCTCGCCCGCTTCGTCTCCCTGCCGCCGAGCCCGCTGGAGCAGCGCGAGAAGCTGGAGCAGCTGCGCGCGCTGGAGGCCGGCATGCGGATCGACGCGGTGGTGGTCGACGACGTGCCCCTCGGCGTCGACACGCCGCACGACCTCGAGCGCGCCCGCGCCATCCTGGCCGCCCGGCGCCTGAACTGACTGTTTTTCGAAAGCCGCGACGATGAACCGACAGATCTCCTACCAGGGCGAGCCCGGCGCCAACTCGCACATCATCATCCAGGAGGCCTATCCGGACTGGACGCCGCTCCCCTGCGCCACCTTCGAGGACGCGCTGACGGCGGTGCAGGACGGCTCGGCGGCCTTGGGCATGATCCCGATCGAGAACTCGATCGCCGGCCGCGTCGCCGACATCCACCACATGCTGCCGGCCTCAGGGCTCCACATCGTCGGCGAGCAGTTCCTGCCGATCCACTTCCAGCTGATGGCCCTGCCGGGCGTGCGGCTCGACGAGATCCGCACCGTGCACAGCCACGTGCACGCGCTCGGCCAGTGCCGCAAGATCATCCGGCGCCTCGGCCTCAAGGCGGTGGTGGCGCCCGACACCGCCGGCGCCGCCCGCCAGGTCGCCGAGTCCGGCGACCGCACCCGCGCCTCGCTCTCGCCGCGGCTCGCCGGCGAGATCTACGGCCTCTCGATCCTGGAGGAGGACGTCGAGGACGAGGCCCACAACACCACCCGCTTCGTCGTGCTCTCCCGCGAGCCGGTCCTGCCGCCCGCGGGCGACGGGCCGACGGTGACGAGCTTCATCTTCCGGGTCCGCAACATCCCGGCCGCGCTCTACAAGGCGCTCGGCGGCTTCGCGACGAACGGCGTCAACATGACCAAGCTCGAGAGCTACATGGTCGAGGGCCAGTTCACCGCGACCCAGTTCTACGCCGAGGTCGACGGCCATCCGGAGGAGCCCGCCTTGCGCCGGGCGCTCGACGAGCTGGCCTATTTCTCGAGCGCGTTCCGGATCATCGGGACCTATCCGGCGCATCCGTTCCGGGAGAGCGCCCGGCCGCCGGCGGAGTGAGTTCTGTATCGGTTCGACGACTTCACGGAGTCTCGCGGCATCCTCTCTCCTGCCTGTGCGGACCGGGGATAAGGATCACTGGTGTTCGAGGACAGGAGTAACGTCTGGCGACGGACCCTCAGATCCAGCTGCTATTCCTGACCCGCGCCACAGGCGATGGTATTGACGAATATACGGCATTGCCGTATATTCGTCTCATGCACGCGGTCTTGACCACGCCCACCTTCGAGGCCGATGCGGCGGATGCCGGGCTCGACGACGAGGACGTCCAGGCCATCTCAGCGTGGCTCTCGGAGAACCCGCTGGCCGGGGCCATGATGGCGGGCACGGGTGGGGCCCGCAAGGTTCGGTTCGCCGGGAGGGGCCGGGGAAAGAGCGGTGGCTATCGCACGATCCACTATTACGGTGGAGACGATATTCCCTTGTTCCTCCTGGCTCTCATCGACAAGGGCGACCGCGAGAACCTCAGCAAGGCGGAACGTAATGCTCTGGCGGTCGAGCTGACCTGCTTGGCCGACGACTACCGCGCGGGCGTGGCCGCGAGGCTGGCGACCTTGAAACGGAGGGTTTGATGACGAAGCTTGGCGAACGTCTCCTCAAGAGCGCTCAGGAAGCCAGAGCGATCGCGCGCGGCGAGATGGAGCCGGCCCGGGTCTTCACGCCTCCTTCCGTCGATGTGGCTGCGATCCGCAAGAAGACAGGCCTCTCACAGGAGAGGTTCGCCCAGCGATTCGGCTTCTCACCGGCCGCCATCCGCGATTGGGAGCAGAAGCGCCGCAATCCGGATGCGGCGGCTCGCACGCTCCTGATCGTCATCGACAAGGAGCCGGCCGCCGTCGAGCGGGCCCTGTCGAGCATCGCGGCGTGAGAGCTCCATGAAATGGAAGCGCAGATCGTCTGGAGCTTTTTCTGACCAGTCGAAAATCGGTTCGTCGTCGAGAGCGCGGTAAAACGAAGACTTGCAGAGTTCCGCGGTTGCGGCGCAATCGTGAAGTGCCTCAATCCGTTCGGGCCGGACGCTGGCACCCATCTGGATGAATATGGTGCAAAGCGCGATTGGCGGTGGGAGGGCCTATCTGCCGGTTCGAGGTCTGTCATTATTGCTTTGAACTGCGCGAAGCAGAAAGCTCAGAACAACGACCCCTGCGCCTCCGTCCTCCGCTCCGGCGGTGGTGGCGCCGGCGCGTCCTCGTCCGGCCGCAACAACCCGGCCTCATCGTTCCGCACGTCGTTCACCCGCCGGCTCGCCGGCCCCAGCTCCAGCCACTCCTCCGGCGCCGGCCGGCACAGCGCGCTCGCCCGCCCGGCATCGACGTCCCGCAGGTCGAGCCATTGGTCGACCCCCTCCGGCGACAGGATCGCCGGCATGCGCTCGTGGATGCCGGCGAGCAGCCCGTTGGCGTCGCAGGTAACGATCGCCGCGGTGTCGATCTCCGAGCCGTCGCGGCTGCTCCAGGTCTCCCACAGGCCGGCGAGCGCCATCGGCCGGCCGTCGGCGCGGCGGATGGCGTAGGGCGCCTGGCCGCGGGGCCCGCCGCGGCGCCACTCGTAGAAGCCGTCGGCGAGAAAGATGCAGCGCCGGTAGCGCAGGGCGTTGCGAAAGCTCGGCTTCTCGGCCGCGGTCTCGATCCGGGCGTTGATCACGAGGGGAAAGTCGTCCGGGTCCTTGACCCAGGCCGGCAGGAAGCCCCAGCGCATCAGCACGAAGCGCCGCCGCCCGTGCTCGGAGGTCACCACCGCCACCGGCTGGGTCGGCGCCACGTTGTGGCGCGCCGGGAAGTTCGGCTGCTCGGCGTACCCGTAGAACTCCCGGAAGGTCTCGGGCGACGAGGTGACGAAGAAGCGGCCGCACATGGTCGAAAAGCCCCCTACAGCCAGCGCTTCCAGCGGAAGAAGGCGTAGGGCAGGATCGCCGCCACCACCATCATCACCACCGCCATCGGGTAGCCGAAGCCCCAGTCGAGCTCCGGCATCACCTTGAAGTTCATGCCGTACATCGAGGCGATCAGGGTCGGCGGCATGAACACCACCGCCATGACCGAGAACAGCTTGATGATGTTGTTCTGCTCGAGGTTGACGAGGCCCAGCGTGGCGTCGAGCAGGAACTGGATCTTTCCCGAGAGGAAGCTCGCATGCTCCTCCAGCGACTGGAGGTCGCGCAGGGTCGAGCGGACCTCCTCGCGGATCTCGCGCGGCGCCTTGCTCGCCCGGTAGCTCGCCGAGAGCGAGAGCAGGATGCGCTCGACCGAGACCAGGCTCTCGCGCTGCTGCGACAGGAGCTCGTTGTGGCGCCCGAGCGCCCGCAGGGTGTCCTGCAATTCGGCGTTGCGGGCGCTCGGGTCGGAATGCTCGGCGAAGATCCGGCGCGAGAGCTGGTCGATCCGCTCGCCCTGGAGCTGGAGCACGTCGGCGGCGCGGTCGATCACGGTCTCGATCAGGCCGGCGAGGATCGCCTCGCCGGTCAGCATCACCCCCGCCGGCCGCGCCGCCCGGTGCACGAACATCCGGAACGCCTGCGGATCGTCGTAGCGCACCGTGGCGAGCTTGTTGTCGCGCAGGATGAAGGTGACGCCGGTGAGCCGCGCGTCGTCGGTGTCGACCCGGCACAGGAGCCGCCCGGTCATGTAGCGGGCGCCGTTCTCGACGTAGAGCAGCTCCGAGGGCTCGATGTCCTGCATCTCCTCCCGGGTCGGGATCGAGATGCCGAGGAAAGCCTCGACCTTGTGGTCCTCCTGGCGGGTCGGCTCGATCAGGTCGATCCAGAGCGCGTCCGGCGGGATCGGCTCCGACATCTCGAGCAGGCGCCGCTCCAGGAGCGGCTGACCGGTGCTGGCGCAGGCATTCGGCTGATGGACGAAGATCAAGGGCGGTCTCGGACGACGGTGACGCGACGGAGAGGCCTTGTGGCCCGGCCGCTTGAAGGCTCCGTGACAGCTAGGTCACGGGGGGCCTGGATGTCGATGACGTCGGATCCACAGCCGCCCGCTGTTTTCGTTTGAATGGATCCCCGCTCACGCCTCGGGTGGCTGGCAGACGTCGATCCACTCGGCCCCCGTCAGCGCGGCCATGCGGTCGGGCGTGATCCGCACGGCGCTGTGGGGGGAGCCCGCCGCCGGCACCACCTCGTCGAAGGCCTTGAGGCTGACGTCGCAATAGACCGGGAGCGGCGTGGCAAGGCCGAAGGGGCAGACCCCGCCGACCGGATGGCCGGTGATGGCCTCGACCTCCTCCGCCCCGAGCATCCGGGGCTTCACCCCGAAGGCGGCCTTGGCCTTGCGGTTGTCGAGGCGGGCGTCGCCCCGCGCCACCAGCAGCACCACGCGCTCGCCGAGGCGTAAGGAAAGGGTCTTGGCGATGCGGGCGGGCTCGACGCCGTGGGCGGCCGCTGCGAGGGCCACGGTGGCGGAGCTTGCCTCGGTCTCAAGCACGGTGAGATCGGGGGCGCGCGCGGCGAGGTCGGCCTTGACGGAAGCGAGGCTCATCGGCGGGTGGTCCCGCGCGGGGAGAAAGCGGTCACGGAGGGGCTCTCAAACGATCGAGGGAAGCCGGTCCGACTCCCCTCGCCCAGCGTGATTTCGCGCGCAAGTCCCGTCTTGCAAATCCCGTCTTGCAAGTCTCCTCTTGCAAGTCCCGCGTCGCATCCCGATGGAGACCACGCGGTTACGGGCGCGCGGCGTCGCGCGCCCGCCATGCCGCTCAGTAGCGCGGGCCGCCCGTGGTGTTGCCGAGCTGCTGCTGGAAGCCCGGGCGCGACGGGTTGCGGGCATTCGGGCTGCCGCGCATCATGGTGTTCCGGCGCATCATACGGCGCATGTGGCGGTCGTGGCGCTTCATGCGGTGATAGTGGTGGTGGCGGCGCATGGCGACGTGCTCGACCGTCGACTCCGCGCCGGCGACGGCCGGGGCCGGACCGGTCACGGCGGCCGAGGCCGGTGTCATGGCGAGACCGCCCAACAGAACGCTCGCCGCCAGCGCCAGGGTCAGGGACTTCATCGCGATATTCTCCAGCCGGTGGCCCCCTCGGCCAACCCAACCGTCAATCTTCCGCCCTGCGCGCGGTTCCGTTGCGACATCGGAAATCATCGGGAAAAATTCCGTAGAGACTACGCAGGGCTGGCGCGGGCCTGCCGGTCTGCGGTCCGGGCTTGCGCGCCCGGCGCGCCTCCGCCATCCCGGCGCCCATGCGCGCCGTTCCCTCCCTGCCGATCGATGCCGTCCTCAGCGACGTCGCCACCGCCCTGGCGGAGCCCGCCGGCCGGCCCAACGCGGTGCTGGTGGCTCCGCCCGGCGCCGGCAAGACCACCCGGGTGCCCCTCGCCCTCCTGGAGGCGCCCTGGCGCGGCGACCGCCGGATCATCCTCCTGGAGCCGCGCCGCCTCGCCGCCCGGGCGGCGGCCGAGCGCATGGCCGCGACCCTGGGTGAGGCGGTCGGCGAGACGGTGGGCCTGCGGGTGCGCCTCGGCTCGAAGGTCTCGGCCCGCACCCGGATCGAGGTCGTCACCGAGGGCGTGTTCGCCCGCATGATCCTCGACGATCCCGAGCTCGACGGGATCGCCGCGGTTCTGTTCGACGAATTCCACGAGCGCTCCCTCGACGCCGATCTCGGTCTCGCGCTGGCGCTCGATGCGCAAGAGGCCCTGCGCGAGGACCTGCGCCTCCTGGCGATGTCGGCGACGATCGACGGCGCCCGGGTCGGGGCTCTCATGGGCGACGCGCCGGTGATCGTCTCGGAGGGCCGGGCCTTCCCGGTCGAGACCCGCCATCTCGACCGCGACCCGCGCGAGCGCATCGAGGATGCGGTGACCGACGCGGTGATGCGGGCGCTCCGGGCCGAGCCCGGCTCGGTCCTGGCCTTCCTGCCGGGCCAGGCCGAGATCCGGCGCACCGAGGAGCGCCTGCGCGAACGTCTCGCCGATTTTCCCGATGTCGATCTCGCTCCGCTCTACGGCGCCCTCGACCGGGCGGAGCAGGACCGGGCGGTGCGCCCGAGCCCGGCGGGACGGCGCAAGGTGGTGCTCGCCACCTCCATCGCCGAGACCTCGCTCACCATCGAGGGCGTGCGGGTGGTGGTCGATTCGGGGCTCGCCCGGGTGCCGGTCTACGAGCCGGATCTCGGGCTGACCCGCCTCGTCACCCAGCGCGCCTCCCGCGCCTCGGTCGACCAGCGGCGGGGCCGCGCCGGCCGCACGCAACCCGGCGTGTGCTACCGGCTCTGGGCCGAGGCGGCGACGGGGGCGCTGGAGCCCTTCACCCGGCCCGAGATCCTGGCCGCCGACCTCGCCGGGCTGGTGCTCGACTGCGCCGCCTGGGGTGTCGCCGACCCGACGACCCTGCCCTTCCTCGATCCGCCCCCGGCTCCGGCGCTGGCGGAAGCCCGCGCGCTGCTCGCCGGCCTCGACGCCCTCGACGGCGACGGCCGCCTGACCGCGGCCGGCCGGGCTTTGCGCGCCCTCCCCCTGCCGCCGCGCCTCGCCCGCATGGTGGTGAGCGCCGCCGAGCGCGGCCGCGCGGCGGCGCGGGACGCGGCCGACCTCGCAGCCGTCCTGGTGGAGCGCGGCCTCGGCGGCGATGCCGTGGACCTCACCGAGCGGGTCGAGCGCTATCGCCGCGACCGATCGGGCCGGGCCGAGGACATGCGCCGCCTCGCCGCCGGCTGGGCGAAACTGGCGACGGGCATGGTCGCGGCGGCGGAGGCTGAGACGCCCGACACCGGCACGCTCCTCGCGCTCGCCTACCCGGACCGGATCGCCCGGGCCCGCGGCCGGCCCGGCGAGTACATCCTCGCCAACGGCCGCGGCGCCGCCCTCGACCCCGCCGCCGGCCTCGCCCGCGAGCCGTTCCTGGCGGTGGCCGAGATCGTCGGCAAGGCCTCGGCCGCGCGCATCCTGGCCGCCGCGCCTATCCCGCTGCCGGCCATCGAGGCGCTGTTTGCCGACCGGATCGAGGCCCGCACCCGGGTCGAGTTCGATCCCGAGGCGCGGGCCCTGCGCGCCCGGGCGCAGCGCCGCCTCGGCGCCGTCGCGCTCGCCGAGCGGATCCTGCCGGTCCCGCCCGACGCGGACAGCGCCGCGATCCTGGCCCGCGGCCTCGCCACGCTCGGAATCGGTGCCCTGCCCTGGTCGAAGGCGGCGCAGCAATGGCGCGAACGGGTGATGTTCCTGCGCTCTGCCGAGGGCGAGCCCTGGCCCGATCTGTCGGATGCCCACCTCGCCGAGACCCTGCCCGACTGGCTCGGGCCCCATCTCTCGGGCCTCACCCGCCTCGACGAGATCGGCGCCGACCGGCTCTCGGACGCCCTGCACGACCTCGTGCCGTGGTCCTTGCGCGCCCGGCTCGACGCCGAGGCGCCGACCCATCTCGAGGTCCCGACGGGCTCACGCATCCCGGTCGATTACGCCGCCGAGGGCGGGCCGGCTCTGGCCGTGCGGGTGCAGGAGCTGTTCGGCCTCACCCGCCACCCGACCATCGGCGGCGGACGCGTGCCGCTCGTGCTGCACCTGCTCTCGCCGGCCCAGCGCCCGATCCAGATCACCCGCGACCTGCCGGGCTTCTGGCGCGGCTCCTGGGCGGCGGTGCGCGCCGACATGCGCGGCCAGTATCCCCGCCATCCCTGGCCCGAGGATCCGACCTCCGCCCCGCCGACCCGGCGGGCGAAGCCGCGGGGGACGTGAGGCGATGGATCCGGTCCGCCGACCGCGGCAGACGCTTCGCGCCGTGCCGACGGTCGCCCGTCTCCCCGTGGGTCCCCGACCCACAGGTAGCAGAAATCCGCCGATACAATCCGAGAAAGGAAATCGCAGCGATTTCGTGAGATTCATGGGGCGCCCGTAGAAGACCGCGTGATGCTGCCCGACGATCTCGATCTCGACATCCTCGCCGCCGACTGGGTCTGGGAGACCGACGCGGGCTTGCGGCTGACGAGGGTGCACGGGCGCTTCGCGGCGCTGACCGGCGCGGCCGAGCCGCTCGGGCGCCCTTGGCCGGGGCTCGACGGCGATCCGGACGACGATGCGCCGCTCCGCAGTCCGATCCCGTTCCGGGACGTGATCCGGCCGCACCGGCACCGGGACGGCCGCACCCGCTGGTTCCGGTTCGGCGGGGCGCCGCTGCTCGCCGCGGACGGGACCGTCACGGGGTGGCGCGGGCTCGGCGCCGAACTGTCCGGGCCGGCCGTGGCGGAACTCGAACGGGCGCGGCGCTGCGAGGAGCAGTCGCGACGGTTCGATGAGCAGTCGCGACGCTTCGAGGCGGTGGTGGAGAACCTGCCCCTCGGCGTCAGCCTGTTCGATGCCGACCTGCGGCTGACCGCCCACAACGAGCGGCTCCGCGACCTCTTCGGTCTGCCGCAGGAGCTGCTGCGCCCCGGCACGCCCCTGGAGCGCATGATCCGCACCAGTGCCGGCGCGGGCAACTATCCGCATCTGAATCCCGACGAGGCCTGGGACTACGTGTCGGCGCGCATCGCGCAGCGGGTCCGGCTCCAGCGCGAGCGGCACCTGCCGGACGGCGTCCTGCTCAAGACCACGATCGCGCCGCTGCCGGATGGCGGCACCCTGGTGGTGCACGAGGACGCGACCGACCGGGCGCGGGCCGATGCGCGCCTAGCCGAGCAGAACCGCTGGCTCGACCATGCCCTCGCCCACATGTCGCACGGCCTCGTCCTGTTCGACGCCGATCACCGGGTCACGGTGGTCAACCGGCAGTTCCTCGACCTCTACGGCCTGTCGCCCGAGACGGTGCATCCGGGCATCACCGCCGAGGAGCTGATTCACCGCCGCACCGAGGCCGGCAACTTCCCGGGCCTGCGGCCCGAGGAGGCCTGGGTCCAGGTCAGCGAGCGGCTGGCCGCCCGCACCCGCTACCGGCTCGACCAGACGCTGACTGACGGGCGGGTCGTCGCCGTCACCTACGCGCCGACCCCGGAGGGCGGCTTCGTGACGGTGCACGAGGACGTCACCGCCGCCAAGCGCGCCGAGGCGCAGATCGTCCACATGGCGCACCACGACGCGCTGACCGGCCTGCCCAACCGCGCCCTGCTGCACGAGGGCCTGGCCGAGGCCCTGGCGCAGGCGCCAGCCTCCGGCGGTGCCACGGCGGTGCTGTGCCTCGACCTCGACCGGTTCAAGACCGTCAACGACACCCTCGGCCACGCCGTCGGCGACAAGCTGCTGCGCGAGGCGACCGCCCGGCTCACCGCGGCGATCCGCGACGAGGCCGGCCTCGCGACCCTGGCCCGGCTCGGCGGCGACGAGTTCGCGCTGGTCCTGCGGCCGACCTCGCGCTTCCGCGCCGGGCGCCTCGCCGGCCGGCTGATCGAGGCGGTCGGGCGCGACTACGAGATCGACGGCCAGCGCGTCGCGGTCGGCCTCAGCGTCGGGATCGCGCTCGGCCCGACCGACGGGCAGGATCCCGAGGGCCTGCTGCGGGCCGCCGACATGGCGCTCTACCGCGCGAAGGCCGAAGGGAGAGGCGTCCACCGCTTCTTCGAGCCCGCGATGGACGCGGCGATCCAGACCCGGCGCAGCGTCGAGCTCGATCTGCGGGCGGCGCTGGCCGAGCAGCAATTCGCCCTGGCGTTCCAGCCGTTCCTCGACCTGGCGACCAACCGGATCGCCGGGTTCGAGGCGCTGGTGCGCTGGCACCACCCGGTCCGCGGCGTGGTCAGCCCCGCCGCCTTCGTGCCGATCGCCGAGGAGACCGGCATGATCGTGCCGCTCGGCGAGTGGGTCCTGCGCCAGGCCTGCCGCGAGGCGGCGCGCTGGCCGACAAGCCTCCGGGTCTCGGTCAACCTCTCGCCGGTGCAGTTCCGCAGCGGCGACATCGACGCCACCGTGATCGCGGCCCTGCGCGACGCGGGGCTCGATCCCCACCGGCTCGAACTCGAGATCACCGAGGGCGTGCTGCTGCAGGACAACGCCTCGACCCTCGCCATCCTGCACCGCCTGAAACGGCTCGGCGTGCGGATCGCCATGGACGATTTCGGCACCGGCTACTCGTCGCTCGGCTACCTGCGGGCCTTCCCGTTCGACAAGATCAAGATCGACCGCGCCTTCGTGGCCGACCTCGCGGTGCGGCCCGACGCGCTCGCCATCGTGCGGGCGGTGACGACGCTCGCCGACAGCCTCGACATGACCACGACCGCCGAGGGCGTCGAGACCGAGGAGCAGCTGGCGCATCTGCGGGAGGCCGGCTGCACCGAGGTGCAGGGCTACCTCATCAGCCGGCCGGTCCCGTCGGAGGCGGTGGCGCCGATGCTGACGGAGGACGGGATCGTTCAGCCCTCCCCGACGGCTTTCTCGCCCTCAGGGTCATCCCGGGGCCGCGAAGCGGAACCCGGGATCCAGAGCCGCCGACGGTGACGGACAAGGCGAATCGCGCTCCGTCTCGTTCTCTGGCACCTGCGTGTCTGGATCCCGGGCTCCGCTGCGCGGCCCCGGGATGACCAGGAGGGGTTCGGAAGCGTCGAGACGAACCGGGCCGGGTTCGTTCCTCAGTGCCGCAGGCCCGGCGCCTCCCGCCCGGTCTTCTCGACGTATTCCGAATACCCGCCGCCATATTGCTGGATGCCGTCCGGCGTCAGTTCCAGCACCCGGTTCGACAGGGCGGCGAGGAAGTGCCGGTCGTGCGAGACGAACAGCATCGTGCCCTCGTACTGGGCGAGCGCGGCGATCAGCATGTCCTTGGTGCCGACGTCGAGGTGGTTGGTCGGCTCGTCGAGGACGAGGAAGTTCGGCGGGTCGTAGAGCATGCGCGCCATGGCGAGCCGCGCCTTCTCGCCGCCCGAGAGCACCCGGCAGCGCTTCTCGACGTCGTCGCCCGAGAAGCCGAAGCAGCCGGCGAGCGTGCGCAGCGAGCCCTGGCCGGCCTGCGGAAACGAGTCCTCCAGGAACTCGAACACCGTGCGCTCGCCGTCGAGGATGTCCATCGCGTGCTGGGCGAAGTAGCCGAGCTTGACGCTGGCCCCGATCGTGACGGAGCCGGCATCCGGCGTCGTCGTGCCGGTGGCGAGCTTCAGGAGCGTCGACTTGCCGGCGCCGTTGACGCCCATCACGCACCAGCGCTCCTTGCGGCGGATGCCGAAATCGAGCCCGTCGTAGATCGTGCGGCTGCCGTAGCTCTTGCGCACCGATTTCAGGCTGATCACGTCGTCGCCCGAGCGGGGTGCCGTGGGGAAGTCGAAGGCGACGCTCTGGCGGCGGCGCGGCGGCTCGACGCGCTCGATCTTGTCGAGCTTCTTCACCCGGCTCTGCACCTGGGCGGCGTGCGAGGCGCGCGCCTTGAAGCGCTCGATGAACTTGATCTCCTTCGCCAGCATCGCCTGCTGGCGCTCGAACTGCGCCTGCTGCTGCGCCTCATTCTGCGCCCGCTGCTGCTCGTAGAAGGCGTAGTCGCCCGAATAGGTCGTGAGCGAGCCGGCATCGATCTCGATGATCTTGCCGACGATCCGGTTCATGAACGCTCGGTCGTGTGAGGTCATCAGCAGGGCGCCGTCGAAGCCCCGGAGGAAGTCCTCGAGCCAGATCAGGCTCTCGATGTCGAGGTGGTTGCTCGGCTCGTCGAGCAGCATCACGTCGGGGTTCATGAGCAGGATGCGGGCGAGCGCGACGCGCATCTTCCAGCCGCCCGACAGGGCACCGACATCGCCCTCGATCATCTCGGGCGCGAAGCTCAGGCCGGCCAGCACCTCGTGCGCCCGGCCCTCGAGCGCGTAGCCGCCCAGTTCCTCGAACCGCCCCTGGACCTCGCCGTAGCGCTCGACCAGCGCCTCCATCTCGTCGGCCCGGTCGGGATCGGCGAGCGCCGTCTCGATCTCGCGCAGCTCGGCGGCGATTTCGCTCACCGGGCCGGCCCCGTCCATCACCTCCGACAGGACGGAGCGGCCGGCCATCTCGCCGACGTCCTGGCTGAAATACCCGATGGTGATGCCGCGGTCGGAGGAGACCTGGCCCTCGTCGGGCTGCTCCTCGCCGGTGATCATCCGGAACAGCGTCGTCTTGCCGGCGCCGTTGGGGCCGACGAGCCCGACCTTCTCGCCGCGCTGCAACGCCGCCGAGGCCTCGATGAAGAGGAGCTGGTTGCCGTTCTGCTTGGCGATCTTGTCGAGGCGGATCATGGGAGGCGGGTGTCCGAGATGGAGGGCGCGGCGGATCGCGCGCGAGGTCGAGGAAGATCTGCCACGGCTTCGTGGCGGAGGGGTGTCACGGCACCCCAAACCATGGTCGGCATGACCGACAGGCTTCATTCCTTCCCATCTTCGACCTCATCCTGAGGTGCTGCTGCGTGCAGCAGCCTCGAAGGAGGCTTCCAGCGGGCGCCATGGCCTCTGGAGGCCTCCTTCGAGGCTCGCTTACGCTCGCACCTCAGGATGAGGTCGTGGGTGGGAAGGGGTCAGGCTGGGGGTTACCCCTGATGTCCGCCCCGCCCGTCGACCACGTCGGTGGCGGCCCGGAAGGCGGCGTCGGCGTCGAGCGCGGTGGTGTCGAGCACCACCGCATCCTCCGCCACCCGCAAGGGGGCCGCGTCGCGGTCGGCGTCGCGGGCGTCGCGGCGCAGGATGTCGGCCAGCACCGCCTCGTAGGGAACCGGATCGCCGCGGCCGTCGAGCTCGCGATGGCGGCGCCGGGCGCGCTCCTCCGCCGAGGCGGTCACGAACAGCTTCACGGCGGCGTCCGGGCAGACCACCGTGCCGATGTCGCGCCCGTCGAGCACGGCGCCCTCGGCCGAGCCGGCGAAGCGGCGCTGCCAGTCGAGGAGCGCGGCGCGCACCGCTGGTTGCGCCGAGACGATCGAGGCCGCCTCGCCCATGGCGCTGCCGCGCAGGCGCGGATCGGCGAGGAAGGCCGGCTGGAGCGCCTGCGCGGCGGCGGCCGCCGCGGCCGCATCGGCGAGGTCCCGCTCCGCGTCGAGGAGCGTCAGCGCCACGGCCCGGTAAAGCAGCCCGGTATCGAGGTGGGGCAGGCGGTAATGCTGCGCTAGGCGCTTGGCCAGCGTCCCCTTGCCGGAGGCCGCCGGCCCGTCGATCGCGATGATCATCGGCGCCCTCATGCGTCGAGGCCTGCGCCGAGCGCCCGCATGTCGGCGAGGAAGGCGGGGTAGCTCGTCGCGATCATCGCGCCGTCGTCGACCGTCACCGGCCGGCGGGCGACCATGCCGAGCACCAGGAACGCCATGGCGATGCGGTGGTCGAGATGGGTCTCGACCGTGCCGCCGCCCTGGGGCGCCGTGCCGTCGCCGTGGACGATCAGGTCGTCGCCCTCGACGACGTAGGAGACGCCGTTGACCTTCAGCCCCGCCGCCACCGCGGCGAGACGGTCGGATTCCTTCACCCGCAATTCGTGCAGGCCCTGCATCCGGGTCGTGCCGTGCGCGCAGGACGCCGCCACCGCGAGCACAGGGTACTCGTCGATCATCGCCGGCGCCCGCTCGGGCGGCACCGTCACGCCCGTGAGCCGGCTGTGGCGCACCCGCAGGTCGGCGACGGTCTCGCCGCCCTCCTCGCGCTCGTTCAGCCGCTCGATGTCGCCGCCCATTTCGAAGAGCGTGGTGAGGAGGCCGGTGCGTAGGGGATTCATCATCACTCCCTCGATCACCACCTCGGAGCCCGGCACCACGAGCCCGGCGACGAGCGCGAAGGCGGCCGAGGACGGATCGGCGGGCACCACCACGTCGGTGGCTTTCAGCGTCGGCTGGCCGGTGAGCGCGATGCGCCGGCCGTGGCCGCCGGGGCCGATCGCCTCGACCTCGACATGGGCGCCGAACAGCCGCAGCATCCGCTCGGTGTGGTCGCGGGTCGCGGCCGCCTCCACCACCGTGGTGACGCCGGGTGCGTTGAGCCCGGCGAGCAGCACCGCCGACTTCACCTGCGCCGAGGCGACCGGGCTCTCATAGGTGATCGGCACCGCCTCGCGGGGGCCGCGCAGGGTCAGCGGTACCCGGCCGCCCTCGGCCTGCTCGACGACCGTGACGCCCATCTGCACCAGCGGATCGAGGATCCGCCGCATCGGCCGCTTGCGGAGCGAGGCGTCGCCGTCGAAAGTCGCGGTGACCGGGTGGCCGGCGACGACGCCCATCATCAGCCGCGAGCCGGTGCCGGCATTGCCGAAATCGAGCACGCCCTCCGGGTCCGAGAGGCCGCCGACGCCGACGCCGCGCACCCGCCAGCGTCCCTCGCCGTCGCGGTCGATCCCGGCGCCGAGCGCCTTGGCGGCGGCGGCGGTGCGCAGCACGTCGTCGCCCTCGAGGAGGCCCTCGATCCGGGTCTCGCCGAGGCTGAGCAGCCCGAGGATCATCGCCCGGTGCGAGATCGACTTGTCGCCGGGCGGCCGCAGCCGGCCCCGCAGGGCCGTCCCGGCCTGGGCGGTGATCGGGGACGGAGTGGAATCGTGCGACACGGGCAGACGGCCTGGTTCTCGAGAATCGCGAAGAAAGCGCGGGAAAACGGCCGGGTCGTTACCACGCGGGCATCGCCGCGTCATCCGCCGGCCCCACAGGTATTTGACAGCGCTGACGGGCGCGACTAACCGGACCCACTCTTATCAGACATCGACAGGAACGTGACGACCGTGGCCAGACCGGAACTCGGCTTGAAGCGCCAGTGCATGAGCTGCGGCGCGAAGTTCTACGACCTCAGCAGGGACCCTGCCGTGTGCCCCAAATGCGGCACCGTCTATCAGGTCGCCGCCCTCTCCAGCACCCGCGTCCCCGCCCCGGCCATCGCCAACCGCGCCCCGCGCGAGGAGGAGACCGAGGAGGAGGCCGGCGCCCCCGAGATGGTCTCCCTCGACGAGGTCGAGGCCGCCGAGGGCGGTGACGACGTCTCGGTCGACGACGACGATGCCGACGTGGCCGATGCCGGCGGCGACGACGACACCTTCCTCGAGGAGGACGAGGAGAGCGGCGACGACGTCTCCGACCTCATCGACGGCGACATCGAGAACGACGAGGAATCCTGATTTTTCGGTGCCTCGGGCGATGGCGGCGGGGCCCGCCTTCGCCCAACGCACTGGTTTTTCTGTAGAATTCGCGACGGTCACGAAAACTTCGCGAAGACCCGCCCCGAGGGCTTGTGTCCGGCGCCACACCCCCCTATACCGCCGCTCACCGACGGCGACCCCGCGAGGGGGCGCCGCACCGGTTCCGGGACGGATCCCATACGTCCTGCAGCGTGGGGCTTTAGCTCAGCTGGGAGAGCGCCTGCATGGCATGCAGGAGGTCAGCGGTTCGATCCCGCTAAGCTCCACCAAACCACCTCAGGCTCTGCCTGATACGACCGGATCGCAGCCAGCGATCAACGAGACCCGCCGGCGTACCCAGCGCCGCGGCTGACGGATGGGGCTTTAGCTCAGCTGGGAGAGCGCCTGCATGGCATGCAGGAGGTCAGCGGTTCGATCCCGCTAAGCTCCACCATCCCCTCCATCCGATCTGACTTTGATGTTGTTTGCGTCGGCGACCTTATTCGGTCGATCAGAATGCGCCGAGTGCGGGTCGTGGCGTGGATGGCTCCGACTCGCTCATAGAGTTTTTTCTCCCGAGACTGCCCTGCCCTGATCCCGACCCTTCGCGTGGTCAGGCCGATGGAGTTCGGAACCCGATCCGGCGAGTCCTTGACGGCGGTCGTCCCCGTCCGAATATTGCGGACACGATGACGGGCAATCCCGGTCCGGACCGTGGGGCATTCCGGATGGCCGACGCGTCGCTCGATACCGCGGAACAAATCGCCCGCGTCCTCCGGTCAATCGAGGAGACGCAGAAATTCGTCGCCGAGCAGCGTAAGCTGATGTCCGAGCAGGCCAAGCTTCAGGCGGAAGCTGCCAAGATGGAACGCGACCGCATGTTGGCGCCCTGGCAGATCGTCGCCGCCAGCGTCGCGGCGACCGCCGCGCTGATCGGGGGCACCGCCGCTCTCGTCAAGCTGTTCTTCCCGTGACACCCGATCGCCTCCGCGAATGCCTCACCTTGCCCGCTGATCGCAGCGGGGCTTGACCGAACTTCTTGGATGCGACGACCTGGCTCCGGAGGCGGCGCCCCGCCCCATCCGTCGAGGCGTGAGACGGACCGGCCCTCCCGCCGGCGATCGACGGACATTCCGGCGCATGGCCGCAGATCGCGGTCAGCGTCGGAGCCTGCAACCGAACGAGGAGCGATCGACCGTGGATCGATGGCAGGCGATGCGCATCGTCGCGAAGGTGGCGGAGACGGAGAGCTTCGCCGAGACCGCGCGCCTCCTGCATCTGAGCCCCCCGGTCGTGACCCGGGCGGTGGCGGCTCTGGAGGAGGCGATCGGCGCGCGCTTGTTCGTGCGCACCACCCGGTCGGTGAAGCTCACCGAGGCGGGGGCGCGCTACGTCGCCGATTGCCGGCGCATCCTGGCCGACATCGCCGAGGCCGAGGCCGCGGCGGCGGGACTCTACGGCATGCCCTCGGGCACGCTCGCGGTGACGGCGCCGATCCTGTTCGGCCACATCCACGTCCTGCCGATCGTCACCGACTATCTCGACGCCTACCCGGCGATGACGGCGCGCACCCTGTTCGTCGACCGGCCGGTCAACCTCGTCGAGGAGGGCATCGACGTCGCCATCCGCATCGGCCACCTGCCGGATTCCGGCCTTACCGCCTTGAGGGTCGGGGCGGTGCGCCGCGTCGTCTGCGGGGCGCCGGGCTACCTCGCGCAGGCCGGCGCGCCGGCGCGGCCCGCGGACCTGAAGCAGCACCGCATCGCGGTCTCGACCGGGTCCTGGGCCTCGCCCGAATGGCGCTTCAAGGACGACGAGCGGATGACCATCCGTCCGGCGCTCGAGACCAACACCAACGAGGCCTGCATCACCGCCGCGCTCGCCGGCTGGGGGCTGACGCGGGTGCTGCACTACCAGATCGGCCCCGCCCTGCGCGAGGGCCGGCTTCAGATCGTCCTCGCCGAGTACGAGGAGGAGCCGCTGCCGATCCACGTGCTCCATCCGGAGGGGCGGCACGCTCCCGCCAAGGTGCGGACCTTCGTCGACCTCGCGGTGGCACGCCTGCGCGCCACCGAACTCCTGAACTGATGGAGCGTCAGCCGCCGAGCGGCGAAGGCACCGGCGAGACGCCCTGCGCCACGGCCGCCCGCTGCTCGGCCGCGAGCGCCCGCGCGTAGGACGGCTCGGCCTTCAGGCCCTCCCAGTAGGTCTTGGCGAAGTCCGGCAGCTGATCGCCCAAGCCCGCGAACTCGGCCAGCATCAGGGCGTAGCCGATGCTGATGTCGGCGGCGGTGAAGCGGCCGGCGCAGACGAAGCGGCGGTCGCCCAGCACCGTGCCGAAGCCCTTGAGCCGCGACAGGAACCATCGCGCATAATCCTCGACGAGGCCGGGATTGCGCCGCTCCGGCGGCTCGAACCGGCCGTAGCGCAGCACCAGGGTCTGCGGGAAGGTCAGGGTCGCCTCGCCGAAATGCAGCGCGTTGAGGTAGCGGCCGTACTCCGCCTCGTCGGGCCGCACACCGAGCCCCCCGGCGCCGTGGCGCGCCGCCAAGTACTCGCAGATCGCCGCCGATTCGGTCATCCGCGTCTCGCCGTCTTCCAGCAGCGGGATCGTGCCGAGCGGGTTGAGGGCGAAGTATTCCTTGGCGTGGACCCGCGGCGGGAACGGCAGCATCGCCAGCTCGTAGGGCAGGTCCAGCGCCTCGAGGGCCCAGAGCGGCCGGAACGAGCGGGCGCCGACGCAGTGATGGAGCTTCATTTCGTCACCAGCGGGCAGTTGCCGGCCTGGAGCGGCCGGAAGGCCTGGTCGGCGGGGATGGTCGAGACCAGGCGGTAATAGTCCCAGGGGCCCTTCGACTCGGAGGGCTTCTTCACCTCGAACAGGTACATCGGGTGGGTTACCCGCCCGTCGGGCCGCACCTCGGAGCGGCCGAACAGGGGATCCTCCGCCGGCACCCGGCGCATCTCGGCCGTGACCGTCGCCGGATCCTTGCTGCCGGTCGCCTTCACGGCCTTCAGGTAGTGCATCATGCCCGCATAGACGCCGGCCTGGACCATGGTCGGCATCCGGCCCTTGTGGCGCTCGGCGAAGCGGCGCGACCAGGCCCGGGTGCCGTCGTTGAGGTCCCAGTAGAAGGCCTCCGTCAGCACCAGCCCCTGCGCCACCTTGAGGCCGAGGGAATGCACGTCGCTCAGGAAGACCAGCAGGCCGGCGAGGCGTTGCCCGCCCTCGGCGACGCCGAACTCGGCCCCCTGCTTGATGGTGTTGATCGTGTCGCTGCCGGCATTGGCGAGCCCGATCACCTTGGCCTTCGAGCCCTGCGCCTGAATCAGGAAGGAGGAATAGTCGGTCGCCGCGACCGGGTGGCGGACCGAGCCCAGCACCTTGCCGCCGTTGCGCTCGACCACCTCCGACACGTCGCGCTCCAGCGCCTTGCCGAAGGCGTAGTCGGCGGTGATGAAGAACCAGGTGTCGCCGCCCGAGCGCACCATCGCGCCGCCGGTGCCGTTGGCGAGCGCCCAGGTGTCGTAGGTCCAATGGATGGTGTTGGGCGAGCAGAGCGCTCCCGTGATCTCCGAGGCGCCCGCACCCGAATTGATCATCAGCCGGTTCTTCTCGCGCACGATCTGGTGCACCGCGAGCGCCACCGAGGAGAACGGCACGTCCAGCACGACGTCGAGGTCGTCGCGGTCGATCCACTGGCGCACGATGCCGGCGCCGATATCGGGCTTGTTCTGGTGGTCGGCGGAGAGGACCCGGATGTCGAAACCGGAATTCTGCGCCTTGAAGTCGGCGGCAGCCATCTCGGCCGCCACGACGGAGCCATCGCCGGCGAGGTCGGAATAGGGCCCGGCCCGGTCGTTCAGCACGCCCAGGGTGACGCGGGTGGGCGGCGAGGCCGCGTGGGCCTGGGCGAGGGTGAGCAGGGATGCGGCGGCGAGCGCCAGGGCGCGGCAGGTTCGGCGGAGCGTGGATGTCGGCATCGTGTCCTCCCGGTAGTGTGTGGCATCCGGTCGTTGGTCGCCGGACGTTCTGTCATCCTCCTCGTCATCCCGGGGCCGCGAAAGCGGAACCCGGGATCCATAACCGCCGAGGGTGCAGAACGCAGCTCGACGCGTTCCGCCTCGTCCTCAAACGTCAGCGGTTATGGATCCCGGGTTCTCGCCTTTCAGGCGAGCCCCGGGATGTTGGGGTGGACGGCCCCCGCCGGCATCATAAGTGCCAGGTTGAGGTCGTCTGACACCCAACCGAGGAGACCGTCCGTGACGCAGATTAGCATCATCGGCCTGGACATCGCCAAGTCCGTCTTCCAGTTCGAGGCCCAGGACGCGCAGGGCGCCGTGGTGAGCACCGAGCGCGTCTCGCGCGACAAGCTGCTGCCGGCGCTCAAGAAGATCCCCGCCACCATCGTGGCGATGGAGGCCTGCGCCACCGCCCATCACTGGGCGCGCCAGATCCGGGCTCTGGGCCACGAGGTGCGCCTGCTGCCGCCGGCCTA
>NZ_FPCB01000044.1:0-49900 GCF_900116815.1 Methylobacterium sp. 174MFSha1.1
CAGGCTTGCCGGCCCAGACTGTCTCGAAGACGTTTCAGCGACCGGTCCGCGGGAGCGGCCGGCGCCGATGGGTGGTCGTATAGGCCCCGCATTTTTCCCCGTCAACTCCTTTGTGAAACTCTCGCGACAGGCCCCCTCCCCTTCCGGGCTCGCGACGGCCTCCCCGGGCGCCCAGACCGGGTCGGCCGGATACGCTCGGATACGGGGCAGATACAGCCAGAGGGGCAGCGCTTGACGGGCGTTCGCAACTTCCGGAAGAACGTCTCGACTCCGACGAACGAACCGTGCCGAATGCCAGGTCGCCTTGATCGCGAGAGGGCCGCCGTCCCCGTGGACCAACCCGTCTCCCCCGCCTGCTCCCCGCGGCCCACCGCTCCGACGGTCCTTCGAACCGTCGCCACGCTCGGGAAGACGGTGCGGGCGGAATCGAAGAACCAGAAGCCGGCGATCCTCTGGCTGACCGGCCTGTCCGGCGCCGGCAAGTCGACCGTGGCCAACAGGGTCGAGGAGATGTTGTGGCGGTGCGGTCATCACACCATGCTGCTCGACGGCGACAACCTGCGCGTCGGGCTCAACAAGGACCTGGCCTTCACCGATGCCGACCGCGTCGAGAACATCCGGCGGACCGCGGAGGTCGCCAAGCTGATGCTCGAGGCCGGGCTGATCGTGATCTGCTCGCTGATCTCGCCGTTCCGGCGCGAACGGATGCTGGCGCGCCAGCTGGTCGGCCCGGACGAGTTCCTCGAGGTCTTCGTCGACGCCCCTCTCGAGCTGTGCAAGCGCCGCGATCCGAAGGGCCTCTATGCCCGCGCGCTCGCCGGGCAGATCCCGAACTTCACCGGCATCTCCTCCCCCTACGAGGCCCCGGACTCACCCGAGATCCACCTGCGGACCGACGTGGACGACGTCGACGCGCTGGCCGGTCAGGTCCTGAACGCGCTGCAGCGCCGGGGCATCACGACCTGCGCCCCGTGACTGCCCGCACCGCATGAGGCGGATGCGCGCCGGACGGTGGTCCCGCCCGCAGCCCCACGCTATGTTGCAGTGCAGCATGACGTGGCGACGGAACGGAGCGAAGAGATGGTCGAGCTGATACCCGTGGCGGAGGCGGCCGGATTCACCGCAGGGTGCCTGGCCATCCACGCGGCCCGGCGCTGGGCCGAGACCCTGACGCCGATCCTCACCTACCTGGTCTTCGCCCTGGCCGTCTGCCTGCTGATCGTCGCCGGCATCCAGAACGCGTCCGATCCGGAGCAGCTCGTCGCGATGATGACGCAGGCGATGGCGACGTACTGACGATCAGGCCGGCGGCGAAGCCTCGCGCGAAGCCTCGGTCTCGGCCTCGCTCTTGGCCTCCTCGGCGCATTTGAGGCAGAGCTGGCGCTTGGCGAGCAGGGCGGCGACCGCGTTCGCGCCCTCGAAGCTGACGACGTGGCCGCATTCGAGCACGTTGAGCACGCGCTGATCGGGATCGTCGCGCTCGCCGGAGGGATAGCAGCGAATCGCCGTCACGCGGCGCATCGGGATCTCAGCCTGCATGGCGATGCCCTGGAACCTCGTCTCGGGGCGGCGGAAGGGCCGCGCCGCGCGGTCCCGGCTCCGTGCCGGGGTCGCGCCGGCCGCTCCATAGCACGGACGATGCCCCGGCGCATGGGGGGCTTGGGCCCGCGCCTCGTCCCGGTGCCATGTCCCGATGGTATGCCTGATGCATGAAAGCGGCCGGCCCGCGCGGCTCCCCGGCGGCAATACCCTGTACGGGGATCGACGCCGCCCCTAAACCGGGGCCGGGCCGACGCCACCTCGTGGCGCAACTGGTTCACGCATCAGGAGGAAACGTCGCGGTGAGGGATTTCTCGAAGCCCGGGCGCTCGCCCGTCTACGCCGCCAACGCCGCCGTCGCGACGTCGCACCCGCTCTCGACCCTCGCGGCGATCGAGGTCCTGCGCGCGGGCGGCAACGCGGTCGATGCCGGCATCGCCGCGGTGGCGGTGCAAGGCGTAGTCGATCCGCTGATGACCGGCATCGGCGGCGACTGCTTCGCCCTCTACGCGCCTAAGGGCGCATCCACGCCGATCGCGCTCAACGGCTCCGGCCGCAGCCCGGCGGCGGCGCACGATGCCTGGTTCCTCGAGCGCGGCATCACCCTGACCCCGACCTCGCCTCACGCCGTCACGGTGCCGGGGGCGGTCGCGGCCTGGGCGAAGCTCCTTCAGGATCACGGCACCCGCAGCCTTGCCGAGGTGCTGCAGCCGGCGATCCGCTACGCCGAGGATGGCTACCCGGTGCAACCGCGCGTCGCCCTCGACTGGTCGCGCAGCGTCGAGCGCGTCGCCGGCGATCCGGCCTCCGCCGCGGCCTACCTGATCGACGGGCGGGCGCCGGAGGTCGGCACGATCATGCGCCACCCGAAGCTCGCCGCCACATTGCGGCGGATCGCCGAACAAGGCCCGCGCGGCTTCTACGAGGGGCCGGTGGCCGAGGACATCGTGGCGCGCCTGCGCGACCTCGGCGGCCTGCACACGCTCGACGACTTCGCCTTCGCGGCACCCGAGATCGTCACGCCGGTCACCACCCGCTACCGCGGCTACGACGTCTACGAGTGCCCGCCGAGCGGCCAGGGCCTCGCGGTGCTCATGATGCTCAACGTGCTCACGCACCACGACGTCGCCGGCCTGTCCGAACTCGACCGGGTCCACCTCTTCGCCGAGGCCTGCAAGCAGGCCTACCATCACCGCGACGCGCTCTTCGCCGATCCGGTGCTGAACCGGGTGCCGGTGGAGCACCTGCTGTCGGAAGCCTGGCGGGCGAGCGCCCACGGGGCCATCGACATGGCGCGCGCGCGGGAGCCGGTGATCTGGCCCGAACTCGCCCACAAGGACACGGTCTATCTCAGCGTCGTCGACCGGGACGGCAACGCGCTGTCGCTGATCAACTCGATCTTCCAGGGCTTCGGCAGCGGCATCACCGCGCCGGAGAGCGGCGTGCTGCTGCACAACCGCGGCCTGTCCTTCCGCATCGATCCGGGCCACCCGAACACGATCGGGCCGAGGAAGCGGCCGATGCACACCATCATCCCGGGCATGCTGATGCGGGACGGCGCGGCGGTGGCACCCTTCGGCGTGATGGGCGGGCACTACCAGGCGATGGGCCATGTCGAGCTCCTGACCGGCATCCTCGACCGCGGCCTCGACGTGCAGGAGGCGCTCGATGCCCCGCGCAGCTTCGCCTATGGCGGCGGGATCGAGATGGAGCCGGGCTTTTCACCCGAGGTGGTCGCCGGCCTCGAGGCGCGGGGCCACCGCATCATCCCGGCCTCCGGCCCGATCGGCGGCGGCCAGATCATCTGGATCGACCGGGAGCGCGGGGTGCTCGCCTCGGGCTCCGACCCGCGCAAGGACGGCAGCGCGCTCGGCTATTGAGGTCCATCATGCCACTCGACATCGACGCCGCCGCGGCGGCACTCCTCGACGCCCGCCGCTCGGGCACCCGCCTCGACGCCCTTCCGGAGGGCGCCCGGCCGGGCAGCGAGGCGGAGGCCTACGCGGTGCAGGACGCGGTCGCCCGCGTTCTCGGCCCGGTCGCCGGGTGGAAGGTCGGTGCGCCGAGCGCCACCGCCACTCCGGCCCGCGCCGCGCTCCACGCCGAGACGATCTTCGAAACCGAGACGCTGCCGGCCTCGCTGTTCCACGTGATCGGGGCGGAGGCGGAGATCGCCTACCGCTTCGGCCGCGATCTGCCGCCGGAGGCCGGTCCCTACGACCGGGAGGCGGTGCTGGCGGCGGTCGCCACGATGCATCCGGCGATCGAGATCGCCGATACGCGCTTCTCGACCTTCGGCGCGGTCGACACCCCCAGCCAGCGCGCCGACCAGCAGAATCACGGCGTCCTGGTGCTCGGGCCCGGGCTCACGGAGTGGCGCGGCCTCGACCCGGTGACGCAAGCCGTCCGGCTCACCCTCGACGGCCGGGTCGTCCATGACAAGGTCGGCGGCAACTCGGCGGTCGATCCGGTGCGCCTGCTGGTCTGGCTCGCCAACGAGGGCGCGCGGTCGCTGGGCGGGATCAAGGCCGGCCAGGTCGTCACCACCGGCTCCTGCACCGGGACCGATTTCGTCACGGCGCCGACCCGGATGACCGCCGATTTTCCGGGACTGGGCAGCGTGACGCTGGCGATCGAGTAAGGTGGGGGCGACGCCTGCGGGCAGGCGTCGCCCCATTCACACCTGGAACTCCCGGTCCACCGGCACCTGCATGCCGGTGACGAGCGCGTTGGTCTGGTTCGCCATGCCGATCACCGCCAGGAGCTCGCCGTACTGCGCCTCCGTCATGCCCTTGGCCCGGGCCGCGGCGGTGTGGGAGTGGATGCAGTAGCTGCAGCCATTGGCGGTCGAGACGGCGATGTAGATCAGCTCCTTGGTCAGCGGATCGAGGGCGCCGCAGGCGGCCATCACCTGCTTCAGGTCGGCCCAGGTCCGCTCCAGCACAGCCGGCTGGTTGGCGAGCGCGCGCCAGAAATTGTTGATGAAGTCCGAGCGGCGCGCCGCCCGGATGTCGTCGAACACCGCCTTGACGCGGGGATCGGCATCCGCCTCCGCGTCGCTCCACAATCTCACGGTCGCCATGCTCGCTCCTCCGGTGGAGCCGCAGGATCCGTCAGGCGACGTCCGGCGTCGAGGGCGTCAGCGCCGCGCCGCCGCGTCGAAGCCGTCCGGGACCCGGCCCGAGGGGGTGGCGAGCGCGTAGGGGCCGCGGGCGAGGAAGCGGCCGGAGCCCGGTTCAGCCAGGACTTGACCGTCGCGCACCGCGATCTCGCCGCGCCGGATCGTCATCGTGGGCAGGCCCTTGAGGCGCATGCCCTCCCACGGCGTGTAGTCGATGGCGTGGTGCAGGTCGGCGTTGGTCAGGGTCTTCTCGGCGTCGGGGTTCCACAGCACCAGGTCGGCGTCGGCGCCGGGCGCCAGCGTGCCTTTCCGGCCGGCGAGGCCGAACAGGCGGGCCGCGTTGGTCGAGGTCAGGCGCACGAAGGTCGGCAGGTCGATGCGGCCGGCCGAGACGCCCTCGGAGAACAGCACCGGCAGGCGGGTCTCGATCCCCGGCACGCCGTTCGGGATCGCGTTGAAGGCCGGCATCCCGTCGGGCCGGGCCCCCGCCCCGCCCTGGCCGTAGCCGCTGCTGCCGGGATCGCGCTTGGCGGTGGCGAAGGAGAAGCCGCAATGGTCGGAGGAGACCACGTCGAGGGTGCCCTCGCGGATCCGGGCCCAGATCCTCTCCGATTCGCCGGGCGCCCGCAAAGCCGGCGAGCACACCACCTTGGCGCCCTCGAAATCCGGCTTCGCGAGGTCGTCGGTCGAGAGGGTCAGGTATTGTGGGCAGGTCTCGCCCCAGACCTTGACGCCGCGGGCGCGCGCCCGGGCGATTTCTTCGGCCGCCTCGTCGCAGGAGACGTGGAAGACCTGGATCGGCTGGTCGACGAGCTCCGCCAGCGCGATGGCCCGGTGCGTCGCCTCGCGCTCGACCACCGGCGGGCGGGCCCAGGCATGCTGGAGCGGGTCGGTGAGGCCGGCCGCGAGCAGCGCGCGGATGCGCCAGCCGATGGCGTCGTAGTTCTCGCAATGCACCGTCACGAAGGCGCCGAGGCGCCGCGCCGTCGCCAGCACCTCCAGGAACTGCCCGTCGGTGAGGCGCAAGGGATCGTAGGTGAGGAAGACCTTGAGGCTGCGGATGCCGCGGGCGACGAGGGCCGGCACCTCCCGCTCCAGCACGTCGGGCGTCGGGTCGGTGATGATCTGGTGGAAGCTGTAATCGGCGCGCGAGGCCCGGGCGCGGACCTCGTAATCCGTCGCCGTCGCGGCGATGGGGTGGCCCTTCCATTGCGGCACGAAGCAGATGAACGAGGTGGTGCCGCCGGCGAGCGCCGCGGCCGAGCCGCTGGCAAAGCTCTCCTCCTGCACGCCGCCGCCCTCGGAGGGCTCCTCGATGTGGCAATGCGGGTCGAGACCGCCCGGGGTGACGACCAAGCCCTTGGCGTCGATCTCCTCGTGCCCACGCCGCAGGTTCCGGCCGATGGCCGCGATCACCCCGTCGCGCACGCCGAGATCGCCCTCGAACACCTCGGCCGGGCCGGCAAGCGTCGCGCCGCGCACCACCAGGTCGTAGTCGAAATCGTGGCTCGACATCGCAGGCCCTCCCTCGTTGCCAGCGGTGTAGGAACCGGCCGGGAAGACTGTCAATTCGGGTGCCGGGATGAAGGCCCCGTGTGCCGGGGGTTTGCGCAGGGGGCCCACCATTCGGGCGGGGATCCCGGCCCCGTGCCCGCACCGGCGGCACATGACCTAACGACCGGTTTGACAAGCTTATCCAGCCGGCGGAGAACTACGGTACCGCTGAGGTGACCGGCCGCGCTCGCGCCGGGGGACGTCCCGCGATCGAGCGTGCGCACAAGGGCGCCCACGGTGCAGCGTGGAGGAATCCCAGATGACGATTCAGTTGGATAACCCGAGCCGGCGCGGCCTGATGCTCGGCGCGGCGGCGGCCGCGGTGACGGCCGGGCTGCCGGGCGCAGGCCAGGCCAAGGCGCCGATGCTGCGCAGCCAGAGCCCGTACTTCTACCGCTTCACCCTCGGCGACGCCGAGGCGACGATGGTCTCCGACGGCACCCTGCCGCTCGGCGACCCCCATGCCAACTTCCTCGGCCTCACCCCGGCCGAGATGGATGCGCAGCTCACCAACAACTTCCTGCCGCTCTCGAACGCGGTGCTGGAGCAGAACATCCTGATCCTCAACACCGGCAGCAAGCTGGTGCTGTTCGATACCGGCATGGGCTCGCTCAAGCTGTTCGGGCCGACCACCGGCAAGCTTCTGAGCACGATGCGCCAGGCCGGCATCGACCCGAAGGACATCGACGCCGTGGTGATGAGCCACGCCCATGTCGACCATTGCGGCGGCTGCGTCGGCGACGACGGCGTGCCGCACTTCCCCAACGCCCAGTTCTACATCTCCCAGGCCGATTTCGACTACTGGACCGACCCGGGCAAGGTGCCGGCCTCGTTCAGCGCCTTCCTCGACACGGCGCGCAAGAACCTGCTGCCGATCCGCGACCGGCTGGTCTTCGTCAAGGACGGCCAGGAATTCCTGCCCGGCATCCAGGCTCTGGCGGCGCCGGGCCACAGCATCGGCCACACGATGTTCATGATCACCTCGGGCAAGGACAGCCTCTGCTACCTCGGCGACCTGACGCACCATCCGGTGCTGCTGATGGAGAAGCCGCTGACCGAGTTCGCCTACGACACCGACCCGAAGCAATCGGCCCAGACCCGGCTCCGGATGCTGACGATGCTGGCGAAGAACCGGATCCCGGTGCTCGCCTACCACTTCGCCTGGCCGGGCATCGGCCACGTCGCGGAGAACGGCCAGGGCGGGTTCCGGTACTATCCGCAGGCGATGAAGATGGAGCTGTAGGGTCGAGATCGCCGACGTTGCAATCTCTCTGTCGTCATCCCGGGGCTCGCCGAAGGCGAGAACCCGGGATCCATAACCGCGACGGTGAAGAATCAGGCTGAACGCTGTCCGCCGCATCCTGCATCGTCAGCAGTTATGGATCCCGGGTTCCGCTGCGCGGCTCCGGGATGACGATGGAGGATGTCGTATGATCGGACACGCCCGAGAGGTTGGGCAACGCCCTCACCCCGCCTTCGGCCGCGGCCCGTAGGACTTGAACCGCTCCATCGCCTCCGCCACCTCGGCCTCGCTGAGGATGTGCGGCCGGCCGACCTGGAGCGCCACGGCGTATTGCCGACACAGGGTCTCGAGCTCGAGCGCGAGCCACAGGGCCTTGGCCAGGGTCGGGCCGGTGGTGATCATGCCGTGGTTGGCGAGCAGGCAGCAGGTGCGGTCCTGGAGCGCCTCCAGCGCCCGCTGCGACAGTTCCTCGGTGCCGAACAGGGCGTAGCCGCCGCAGCGCACGGTCGGACCGCCGGCGGCGGCGATCATGTAATGCGCCGCCGGGATGTCCTTGCGGCACATCGCGAAGGCGGTGCAGTAGGTCGGGTGGGCGTGGACGATCGCCCCGACATCGGGGCGGGCCCGGAGGATGTCGCGGTGGAAGCGCCACTCGGAGGAGGGCGACAGCGCGTGGTCGGTCCGGCCGTCCATCGTCATCGGCACGATGTCGTCGGGCGTCATCTCCTCGTAGGGCAGGCCCGACGGGGTGATGAGCAGGCCGTCGCCGAACCGCGCCGAGACGTTGCCGGAGGTGCCCTGGTTCAGGCCCTGCTCGGCCATGCTGTGGCAGGTCGCGACGATCGCCGCACGCAAGCTCGCCTCGGTCTCAGCCATTCTCCGCCTCCGTCGCGCTCCGCTCCTTCGCCATAGCGTCCTGCCGGCGCCCGAGCCAGAGGCCGTTGACGAGCCAGGCCAGCGAGAGCGGCACCGCCAGGACCGAGAGGGCGGTGGCGCTTAGCCCCAAGAACCCGACGAGACCGTAGGACCAGGCGCCGACCTGGTCGCCGAGGCGGTAGACCACCGTGTCGATGAAGGCCTTGGCCTTGTAGCGGTCCTCCCGCGGCAGCACGGTGAACAGCACCTCGCGCACCGGCCGGGCGATGGCGAAGTTGCCGGCCCGGCGCAGCACGCCGAACACCACCACGCTGGCGATGGTGGGCGCCACCGCGAGCAGCCCGAAGCCCAGCGCGCTGACGAGCGGCAGGATCGCCAGGGTGAGGCCGACGCCGAGCCGGCGCACGATCCGCCCGGTGAGGAAGAGCTGGATGCCGAGCGTCAGCACGTTCACCGCGAGGTCGACGGAGGCGAAGAACGCCGTCTGGGAGCCGCGATCGGGGAAGCTGCGCTTCGCGATGCCGGCCTGCTCGAAGTACAGGAAGGTCGAGGTGATCGAGAACAGGAGCAGGAACAGGCAGATGCCGAGCAGGTAGGGCGAGCCGAGCACCCGGCTGATGCCGGCGAACGGGCTGCCGCCGATCGCCTGCGCCGCCGCCCCCGGCTCGCGCGACAGCGCGTCCGAGATCCGGGCGAGACCCCGCATGCTGACGACGGCGAGTTCGAGCAGGGCCGCCGCCGCCAGGAGCAGGAAGGGAATCGGCACGTCGCGGGCCAGCACTGCCGTGAAGGCCGAGCCGGTGATGGCCCCGAGCGTCGCGCCGGCCGCGATGAAGCCGAACAGCCGCTTGCCCTGCTCGGTGTCGAACACGTCGACGATCGTGGCCCAGAAGATCGAGACCACGAACAGGTTGAAGATCGACAGCCAGACGAAGAACACCCGGCCGATCCACACCGTATCCTCCGGCCCGGCGCGGTAGAGCACGACCGCGAAGACCAGGATGTTGGCGGCGAAGAAGCGGTAGGTGATCGGGATGAAGCGGGCCCGCGGCAGCTTGCGCACCAGCCAGCCGAACGGCACGTTGAGCACCAGCATGCCCACGAGCGTGGCGGTGAACAGCCAGGGCAGGTTCTCGAGCCCGCCCGCCAGACCCATCTGGTCGCGGATCGGCCGCATCACGTAGTAGGACGAGAGCAGCGCGAAGATGTAGAGCCAGGCCCAGCCCAGCGCCGGCACCTCCTCCGGCCGCACGTCGGTGAGCCGGCGCAGCCAGGCCGGCACCTTGAGGCCGGCGCGCGCCGCCTCCGCGGACTTGTCCGGGAACTTGGCGGCGCCGGACTTGGCGGCGCCGGACTTGGCGGCGCCGGGCGACGCGCTCATTCGGCGACCCCGAAGGCCTTGCGGGCCTCAGGGCCGGTGGCATCGCGCTGGAAGCCGGGGCTGCCCATCTGGAATTTCGTCGCCGCGTCGAGGCCGCCGACCACCACCGGGTCGAAGCCGGCATCGCGCACCAGGGCCGCCGCGACGGCGAGCGCCTGTTGGTCGTCGCCGGCGATCGGCACCGCCATCTTTGCGCCGCTGCGATGGGCGTTCTGGGCGAAGAGGCGGTAATTCGCGGCGTTGAAGGCCCGCACCAGCCGCGCGCCGGGCAGGTACTTCGCCGAGGTGGCGCCGATGCCGGCGCTCTCGGCCTCGGCCGCCAGCTCCCCGTCCCGCGCCTTGGTGGCGTTGCCGGCGTCGAGCACGACCTTGCCCTTCAGGAGGCCGGCATAGGTTTTCCCGAGCTCCGGATAGGCCTTGTACGGCACCGCGATCAGCACCGCCTCGCCGAAGGCCAGCGCCTGCTCGACGGTGCCGGCCTTGGCGAGCGGTCCCAGTGTCTCCACCAGCGGCTTCAGGTCCTCCGGGTGGCGCGAGGCGAACATCACCGGGTGGCCGGCCTTGACCCACAGGCCCCCGATGGTGCCGCCGATGTTCCCGCCGCCGATCACCGCGATGGGACTCTTGGCATCCTGCCCGAAGGCGGGGCCGGCGGCGAGCGCCAGGGCGACGGCGCTTGCGCGCAGGAGCGTACGGCGATCACAGGCCATCGATGAACTCCTCCATCTTGCGGCGGGCGGCGGCGTCCGGCAGGCGGCCGCGGGCGGCGCCGAGATTGTCCTCGGCGTAGCGGACCTGCGCCGTGCCGGGCACCGGGCAGGTCACCGCCTCGTGCGACAGGACGTATTTGAGAAAGAATTGCGGCCAGCTCCGGCAGTCGAACTCCGCCGCGAAAGGCGGCAGCTCGCGGCCGCGCACCAGGTTGAACAACCGCTCGCGGCCGAACGGCACGTTGACCATCACGGCGATGCCGCGATCACGCGCGAGCGGCAGGATGCGCTCGGCGGCCTGGCGGGCATCGACGGCGTAATTGACCTGGATCACGTCGAGCTTTTCCGCCTTCATCAGGGCTTCGAGATCGCCGTACTGCTTCTCGGCCCAGGTCGTGGCGCCGAGATAGCGGATGCGCTTCTTCTCTTTCAGCTCCCGCAGGAGCGGCAGCTGCGCCGCCGGGTCGATCAGGTTGTGGACCGCGATCAGGTCGATCCGGTCGGTGCCGAGGCGGCGGAACGACTGCTCGACCTGCGCATGGCCCGCCTCGCGCCCGCGCGCCGCGACTTTGCTGCACAGGAAGACCTTTTCGCGGAGACCGGTGTCCTTCAGGATCCGGCCCAGCACCTCCTCGGCCCGGCCGTAATCCGGCGCGGTGTCGATCACCGTGCCGCCCGCGCCCACGAAGGTCGCCACCGTCTCGCGCAACGGCGCCAGCGCCTCCGAATCCGGCGCCACGTCGTAGCGCCGCGAGGTGCCGATGCCGATCGCCGGCACCGTCTCGCCGGTCGAGGGGATCGGGCGGCGGATGAGCCCGTCGCCTTGTGCCAGAAGGCGGCCCGGGAGCAGGCCCGAAGCCAGGGTACCGGCCAGCACGGCGCGGCGGTGGAGCATCATGCGGGTCTCTCTTCGGCTCTCTGTGCGTCGCTGGCCGACAAGGTTAGGGCGCAGCAGGGCGCCTGCCACGCCGCGCCCGCACACAAGCGCTTGAGGGAAGGCGGCCGGATCGAGTCTCAGCCCATGCCCGACGCGCGAGATCCTTTCACTCCCACCCGCGACCTCGTCCTGATGTGCGAACGAAGGGAGCCTCGAAGGAGGCCTCCAGCAGTCTAGGCGATCCCTGGAGCCCTCCTTCGACGCCCCCGCTGATCGCACCTCGGGATGAGGTCGTGGGTGGAACGAAAATATCCGCAGCAATATCTTTGTAAATCGAAAAAAATGATTTTTGCCGCGGATTTGCGGGCATTTAATACAGACAAAGATCTGTTCAATGCGCTGAATGATACGAAAATCCTCCGGGCTGCACCCGTAGCCGCACAATGGAGCCCGGACCGATACAGAGGGATGTCGAGAATATCTAACCGATCAGGCGCTCACGTCTGCCCCGGCCGCAGCTGGTAGAAAATGTGGCGGCCGATCACGTCCATCTTGCGCAGGCGGCGCGACCAGCGCGGCTTGACGTAGTCGGCGTGGTAATGCGTCGCCCCGCCGACATCGGCGAGGTAGGTGCGGCCCTCGACCACCGACTGGGCGACGCGGGTCGCGGTCTGCCAGGAGGCGTCGTCGGTGATGCGCAGCGACTTGCCCTCGCAGGCGAAGGAGAACTGGCAGCCCATGTAGCGGTGGCGGTTCTGGTAGACCACGCCGCAGATACTGGCCGGATACAGGCCGCTCTTGGCGCGGTTGAGCACCACCTGGGCCACCGCGGCCTGACCCTGCTCGGGCTCGCCGCGGGCCTCGAAATAGACGGCTTCCGCCAGGCAGCGTTGCTCCTTCTCGGCGGTCTCCGGGGTGATCAGGTCGGCGTAGCGGCGCTTGGCATCCTCGCTCGGCAGGGCCTCCGGGGCGATGCGGGCGGCGGTCGTGACGGCGGCGCGCACGTCGCGGTCGAGGCGGGGCGAGATCTGGCCGCCGGCGGCGATCTCGACCGGCGTGGCGTCGGCGGGGGCCGGCGTCGTCGAGGACAGGGCGACGGCGCGGGGCACCGCCGGGGTGCTGCCGCCCTGGCTCCCGCGCTCGCGGGCCTCGCGGGCCGCGTCGACGGTCTGCCCGCCGGCGGCCGCGCCGCGGGTCGGCGCCGAGGCGCCGGCCGCCGGCGAGCTGGCGCCCGCCTCGCCGCCATCGGCCTCCGGGAACGGCACGAAGCCCTCCTGCGGCTCGAGTTCCGGGTTCCAGGTCGAGGAACCCGGGGTGAAGGTCGAGGCGACGCTCGGGCCGCTGCTGCCGAGCCAGCCGGTATTCAGGGGGACGGCGCGGCCGGCACCGCCGACCCGGGCCGGCACCAGGGCGTCGCCCTTGTGGGTACGCTCGGCTTCCGGCCGGGTGCGGGCATCGACCTTCAGGTCCGGGCGCAGCGGCTCGGCATCAAGGGCGAGGCGCAAGGGCCCCGTCAGGCTCAGTTGCGACAGGGACACTTGCGTGATCAGCCCGCGCTCCGGCAGCGGCGGCGTCATGCGTGGCACGAGGCGCGCCGCCGCGCTCGATCCGAGCGAGGATTCGTAGCCGGCCGAGGCGGTGAAGGAGACCAGGACGCCGAGGCCGACGGCCCAGGGCGCGACGGCCGCGGCGAGCCAGCGCATCCCCTTCGTCCGCCGAGCCTGCCGTTGGCGCAGCTCGCGCTTGCGCAAGTACCGCCTGCCCACAGCCCCGACCTCACTCTCGCACGAGCCCACCCGGCCCGCGCGGGACCGAAAACCTGAGCGTGAGTGTCGCGAGGTATGGTTGAGCGTTGGTTAAACCGGCGCGGGCGCGCGCAACCGCCTGGCGAGATCGGCGGCGCGCGGGGCGTAGATCACCGGAAGCTCGGCCCGCACGCCCCGCACCGCCACGGTCTCGACCCGCAATCCGTCGAGGGCGATGCCGGCGCGCTGCGCGGCTTCCGCCGAGGCGACGAGTTGCACGTCGGCGGCCTTGGCAAGGGATTCGAGCCGGCTCGCCAGGTTCACCGCCGGGCCGATCACCGACATGCCCCGGCTCGCGCCGTAGCCGAGGCGGCCGAGCACCAGGGGGCCGGCATGCAGGCCCATCGCCATCCGGAGCGCCGCCGGCAGCTCGGCGGCGAGCCGCCGGTTGAGCTCGGCCACCGCGCCGTCGATGCGGCCGGCGGCCGTGAAGGCGGCGCGGCAGGCGGGGCCGGTCCCGTCCGGATGGGTGAACAGGGCGAGCAGGCCGTCGCCGGCATAGCCGCCGATCCAGCCCCCCGCCGCCTCGATCTCGCGGCCCGCCGCCTCGAAGAAGTGGTTGAGGATGAACACCACGTCGAAGGGCAGCTTGCGCTCCGAGAGCGGCGTGAAGCCGCGGATGTCGACGAACAGGATCGCCACCTCGCGTTCAATCCCGGCGACGTCCGTATTGGTCAGGTGCTGGTCCGCGCTCTCGCGGCGCGCGTCGAGGATGCGCACCAGCGCCACGTCGCCGGAAGGCCGCGCCTGGCAGGCGAGACGCACGTTGGCGGGCGCGCCGATCGCCCGCAGCGACGCGGCCTCCTGGGGGCTCGGCGCGGACAGGTTCGCCTCGCCCCCGACCACCAGCACCCGGCAGGTCGAGCAGCGCCCGCGCCCGCCGCAGACCGAGACGTGCGGCACCCGGTTCGCCCGGCTGATCTCGAGGAGCGTCGGCCCCTCCAGGCTCTTCACCGTGGGTCCGCCGACATACGCGACGCTGAAGCGCCGGGCCCGCAGGCTCGCGGCCGCCCGGATCAGCACCACCCCGAGGGCCAGCGCCACCGCGGCGTAGATCGCCCCGGTGACGGTGTCGCCCCAGGCGGAGATCGCGGGATCGACCTGCGGCACCGGCCAGCGGGCATCGAGGTCGGGCGCGTCGAAGCGGCGGGCCAGCACCCGGTCCCGCTCCATGATGCGCCCCTGCGTGACGATGCCGGCGAGCGCCGCGGCCGGCAGGCCGAAGGCCGGCACGGCCAGCAGCGGCGCCATCCGCCGGTAGAGCGGCGACAGGCGCAGCCAGGCATGCAGGCCGAGGCAGCCGTGCAGCCAGACCACCAGCAGCAGGGCGGTCTGGTAGCCCATGCCGTCGGGCCAGATGCGGGTGATCACGTAGGCGTAGGTCGTCCGCGTGCCGTCCACCAGGTTGGCGACCCGGGTCCCCAGGACGTGCGGCACCAGCAGGAACGGGATCGCGAAGCCGAGGATCGTCTGCGCCGCCTCCCAGGGCGGCATCCGGAGCGTCCGGCGCTCGGCGAGCTTGACGAGCGAGAAGGCGACGTGGGCCAGCAGCGAGAGGCCGAGGACCAGGCTGCCGGGGATCGAGCGCGTGACCGCGACCCGCCAGCGGGCGACGTCCATCATCGTGTCGAGGCCGACGAGGCCGAGCGCGTGGTTGGCGAAATGGGTGCCCGCGAAGGCGAACAGGACCAGCCCCGAGACCAGCCTCAGGCGCTGCGCGAGCGAGCCGCGCCACAGGCGGGCGCCGGCCCCAGGATCGGGACGGCCGGCGGGAGGCGGCTCGCGCATGGGGTCCTCTCGCAGGGCGGCAGGCCGTCCGGGAGGACGGCCTGCCGCTCGTGTCGACTCACGCCTCGCCGCGGCCCTTCACCTTGAGCGCCGCCTGCGCCGCCGCGAGCCGGGCGATCGGCACGCGGAACGGCGAGCAGGAGACGTAGTCGAGGCCGGTATCCTGGCAGAAGGCGATCGAGGCCGGGTCGCCGCCGTGCTCGCCGCAGATGCCGAGCTTCAGCTTGTCCCGCACCGCCCGGCCGCGCTCGGCGGCGAGCCGCACCAGCTCGCCGACGCCCTCCTGATCGATCGACACGAAGGGGTCGGAGGCCAGGATGCCGCGCTGCGTGTAGGGCCCGAGGAACCGGCCGGCATCGTCGCGGCTGATGCCGAGCGTCGTCTGGGTCAGGTCGTTGGTGCCGAAGGAGAAGAACTCCGCCGTCTGGGCGATGTCGCCGGCCCGCAGAGCGGCGCGGGGCAGCTCGATCATCGTGCCGACCTGGTACTCGACCTCGCTGCCGGTCTCGGAGGCCACGGCCTTCGCCATGGCGTCGATGCGGGCCTTCACGAGATCGAACTCGGTGCGGGTGAAGACCAGCGGCACCATCACCTCGGCGATGATCGGCGTGCCGGTCTGCTTGCCCGCCTCGACGGCGGCCTCGAAGATCGCGCGGGCCTGCATCTCGGCGATCTCGGGGTAGAGGATCGCGAGCCGGCAGCCGCGGAAGCCGAGCATCGGGTTGAACTCGTGCAGCTCGTTCATCCGGCGCCGCACCTTGTCCTCCTGGACGCCGGTGGCGGCGGCGACCTCGCCGATCTCCTTGTCGGAGTGGGGCAGGAACTCGTGCAGCGGCGGATCGAGCAGCCGGATCGTCACCGGCAGGCCCGACATGATGGTGAACAGCTCGACGAAGTCCTGGCGCTGGTACGGCAGGAGCTTGGCGAGCGCGGCGCGCCGGCCTTCCGCGTCGTCGGCCAGGATCATCTCGCGCATCGCCACGATGCGCTCCTCCTGGAAGAACATGTGCTCGGTGCGGCACAGGCCGATCCCTTCCGCGCCGTACTTGCGGGCGGTGCGGGCGTCGAGCGGGGTCTCGGCGTTGGTGCGGACCTTCATGGTGCGCACCGCGTCCGCCCATTCCATCAGCGCCGCGAAGTCGCCGGACAATTCGGGCTCGATCATCTCGACCGACCCCTGCATCACCTGGCCGTTCGAGCCGTCGATGGTGATGCGGTCGCCGGCCTTCAGCGTCACGCCGCCGACCGACAGGGTGCGGGCGGCATAGTCGACCCGGATCTGGCCGGCGCCCGACACGCAGGGCTTGCCCATGCCGCGGGCGACCACCGCCGCGTGCGAGGTCATGCCGCCGCGGGTGGTCAGGATGCCTTCCGCGGCGTGCATGCCGTGGATGTCCTCCGGCGAGGTCTCGATGCGGACCAGGATGACCTTGCGCTCGGCCTTCTTCGCCGCCTCGGCCTCCTCGGAGTTGAACACGATCTCGCCGGACGCGGCGCCCGGCGAGGCCGGCAGGCCGGTGGCGATGACCTTGCGCTCGGCCTTCGGGTCGATGGTCGGGTGGAGCAATTGATCGAGGGAGGCGGGCTCGACGCGGCCGACCGCCTCCTCGTGGGTGATCAGGCCTTCCGCGGCGAGCTCGACGGCGATGCGAAGCGCAGCCTTCGCCGTGCGCTTGCCGTTGCGGGTCTGCAGCATCCAGAGCTTCCCGGTCTCGACCGTGAATTCCAGGTCCTGCATGTCGCGGTAATGGTGCTCGAGCATGCCGTAGATGCGGACGAGCTCGGCATAGGCCTCCGGCATCGCCCGCTCCATCGAGGGCTTGTCGGAGCCGGATTCCTTGCGCGCGGCCTCGGTGATGTCCTGCGGCGTGCGGATGCCTGCCACCACGTCCTCGCCCTGCGCGTTGATCAGGAACTCGCCGTAGAGCGCCTTCTCGCCGGTGGAGGGGTTGCGGGTGAAGGCGACACCGGTGGCCGAGGTCTCGCCCATGTTGCCGAAGACCATGGCCTGGACGTTGACCGCGGTGCCCCAGCTCGCCGGAATGCTGTGCAGCTCGCGGTACTTGTTGGCGCGCGGATTCATCCACGAGCCGAACACCGCACCGATCGCGCCCCAGAGCTGGGCCTGCGGATCCTGCGGAAAGTCCTGGCCGAGCTCGCGCTTCACCAGCGCCTTGTACTCGCCGATCAGGTGCTTCCAGTCGGCGGCGCCGAGCTCGGTGTCGAGGGTGAGGCCCTTCTCGTCCTTGTAGCGCTCCAGCACCTCCTCGAAGGAGTGGTGCTCCACGCCGAGCACCACGTTCGAGTACATGGTGATGAAGCGGCGGTAGCTGTCATAGGCGAAGCGCTCGTCGCCGGCGCCGCGGGCCAGCGCCTCGACCGTGGTGTCGTTGAGGCCGAGATTGAGCACCGTGTCCATCATGCCGGGCATCGAGGCCCGGGCGCCGGAGCGCACCGACACGAGGAGCGGCGACTCGGCATCGCCGAAGCGGCGACCGGTCAGGGACCCCACCGCCTCGAGCGCCGCGGCGACCTGGCCCTCGAGCTCCGGCGGGTATTGCCGGCCGTGGTCGTAGTAATAGGTGCAGACCTCGGTCGTGATGGTGAAGCCGGGCGGCACCGGGAGCCCGAGATTCGACATCTCGGCGAGGTTCGCGCCCTTGCCCCCGAGCAGGTCGCGCATCGCCGACTTCCCCTCGGCCTTGCCGTCGCCGAAGGTGTAGACCCACTTCGCCATGTCACTTCCGGCCATGTCACTCGTCCGTTCGTAGCGGCTGCCGCCTGACGTCCCGCCGGGGTTGGACCATTCGCAACCCCAACGCAAGCTGAACGGCAGCGCCGTCCCGCGCCCCGTGCGTAGAGAATCCGTGAGCCGGCCCCGACCCGGAATGTAGCGCCCGGCGGTCGCTCGGCGATGGGTCAGGCGAGCTGGACGATGAGCCCGTTCTGGATCGTCACCCGCCGGTCCATCCGGGCGGCGAGATCCAGGTTGTGGGTGGCGATCAGCGCCGCGACCCCGGAGGCGCGCACCAGCGAGACCAGGATCGCGAAGACGTGGCCGGCGGTCTGCGGGTCGAGATTGCCGGTCGGCTCGTCGGCGAGCAGCAGCCGCGGACCGTTGGCGAGCGCCCGGGCGATGGCGACGCGCTGCTGCTCGCCGCCCGACAGCTCGGCCGGACGGTGGCTCAGGCGCTCCTTGAGGCCGAGGAACGACAGCAGTTCCGCGGCGCGGGAGCGGGCTTCCCTCGCGGAGAGGCCGCGGATCAGCTGGGGCAGTACCACGTTCTCCAGCGCCGAGAACTCGGGCAACAGGTGATGCGACTGGTAGACGAAGCCCATCTCCTCGCGCCGCATCCGGGTGCGGGCGGCGTCGTCCATCCGGGCGCTCGGCTGGCCGCCGATATAGACCTCGCCGCCGTCGGGCTGCTCGAGCAGGCCGGCGACGTGGAGCAGGGTCGACTTGCCGGTGCCGGACGGCGCCACGAGGGCGACGATCTCGCCGGGCCAGATCGCGAGGTCGGCCCCGCGCAGGATGTCGAGATGGCCGGCCCCTTGGGCGTAGCGGCGCTCGACCTGGGCGAGGAAAAGGGCCGGGACCGGCTGCTGCTGGATGTCGTCCGTCAAGGTCAGGCGCCCCTCGCCGGCATGCACGGGGCGGAAATCGGGGGATAGACGGGTCGCGGCATCCGGTACGTACTCGGGAACAGGATCGGGGGGCGAGGGCCCGAAGGCTCAGCCGTAGCGCAGGGCCTGCACCGGGTCGAGCCGGGCGGCGCGCCAGGACGGGTACAGCGTGGCCAGCAGCGACAGCACCATCGACATCAGGACGACGGCGACGACCTCGCTGGCATTGGTCTCGGAGGGGATCTCGGACAGGAACCGCACCGTCGGGTCCCAGGCGCCCGGAAACAGCGTGCGCTGGATCACCGTGAGGTTCGCCGAGAAGACCAGCCCGAGGACGAAGCCGGCGAGCGTGCCGAGGATGCCGATCGAGGCGCCGGTGATCAGGAACACCCGCATGATCGCGCCCCGCGTCGCCCCCATGGTGCGCAGGATCGCGATGTCGCTCGACTTGTCCTTCACCAGCATGATCAGGCCCGACACGATGTTGAGCGCCGCCACCAGCACGATCAGCGTCAGGATGATGAACATCACGTTCCGCTCCACCTCGAGGGCGGAGAAGAAGGTGCGGTTGCGCTGGCGCCAGTCGGTGATCAGCACCGGGCGCTCGGCGGCGAGTTCCAGCTCGCCCCGCGCCTCGCCGACGGAATCGGCATTGTCGAGAAAGATCTCGATCACCGAGACGTCGCCGTCGCGGTTGAAGAAGGCCTGGGCTTCGGTCAGCGGCATGTAGACGAAGGTGCCGTCGAACTCGGACATGCCGACCTCGAACACCGCCGCCACGTTGTAGCTCTTGATCCGCGGCGCGGTGCCGAACGGCGTCGTGGCGCCCTTCGGCGTCGCGAGCGTGATCGTGTCGCCGGCCTGGAGCCCGAGGGACTCGGCGAGCCGCTTGCCGATGGCGACGCCGCCGCCGGTGTCGAAGTTCTCCAGCGTGCCGCCCCGGATGGTCTTGGCGACGGACGGGATCTTCTGCAGGTCGTCGGCCCGCACGCCGCGCACCAGCACGCCGGAGCCGCCGAATTGCGACGAGGCGAAGGCCTGGCCCTCGACCATCGGCAGGGCGAGGTGGACGCCCGCCACCTTGCCGAGCCGGTCCGACAGGTCGGCGAAGTCGGTCAGCGGCCGGTCGATCGGCGCGACGAAGATGTGGCCGTTGATGCCGACGATCTTGCTCAAGAGCTCCTTGCGAAAACCGTTCATCACCGAGAGCACGATGATGAGGGTGGCGACGCCCAGCATGATCCCGAGGAACGAGAACAGGGCGATGACCGAGACGAAGCCCTCCTTCCGCCGGGTGCGCAGGTAGCGCCCGGCGATCGTCCACTCGAAGGGCGCGAAGGGCAGCGTGGCGCCCCCGCCGAAGATGCGCCCACCGAATTTCGGCAGGCGCTCGCGGATCGCGGCGAGGGCCATCGGCTTACCGAGCCCGGTTCTGGCGGAGGAACTCGGGTACCGCGTCGGGCGCCACGGTCTCGCGGGCGCCGGTGGCGCGGCGCTTCACCTCGACCTTGCCGTCGGCGAGGCCCTTCGGGCCGACGATGACCTGCCAGGGCAGGCCGATCAGGTCCGCGGTGGCGAACTTTCCGCCCGGGCGCTCGTCGCGGTCGTCGTAGAGCACGGTGAGGCCGGCGGCCTCCAGCTCGCCCTGGAGCTTGGCGCAGGCCGCATCCGTGGCGGCGTCGCCGACCTTGAGGTTGAGGAGCGCGACGTCGAACGGCGCCACCGCGTCCGGCCACACGATGCCGGCCTCGTCGTGGCCGGCCTCGATGATCGCCGCCACCAGCCGGCTCGGGCCGATGCCGTAGGAGCCCATATGGACCGGGCGCTCCTGGCCGTCCGGACCGGTCACCTTGGCGCCCATCGGCTCCGAGTACTTGGTGCCGAAATAGAAGATGTGGCCGACCTCGATGCCGCGGGCGGCCATCTGCTCAGCCTGCGGCACCTCGGCGAAGGCGGCGGCGTCGTGCATCTCGGAGGTGGCGGCGTAGCGCGAGGTCCAGTGGTCGACGGTCGCCTGCAGGCCCGCGACGTCGTCGAAGTCGGTCGCCGCCTCAGGCGTCGCGAAGTCGAGATAGGCGCGGTCGCAATAGACCTCGCTCTCGCCGGTCTGAGCCAGGATGATGAATTCGTGGCTGAGATCGCCGCCGATCGGTCCTGTCTCGGCCCGCATCGGGATCGCCTTCAGGCCGAGGCGCGCGAAGGTGCGCAGGTAGGCGACGAACATCTTGTTGTAGGAATGACGCGCGCCGGCCTGGTCGAGGTCGAACGAGTAGGCGTCCTTCATCAGGAACTCGCGCGAGCGCATCGTGCCGAAGCGCGGCCGCACCTCGTCCCGGAACTTCCACTGGATGTGGTAGAGGTTCTTTGGCAGGTCCTTGTAGGAGCGCACGGCCGAGCGGAAGATCGCCGTGATCATCTCCTCGTTGGTCGGCCCGAACAGCATGTCGCGCTCGTGCCGGTCCTTGATGCGCAGCATCTCCTTGCCGTACGCGTCGTAGCGGCCCGATTCGCGCCAGAGGTCCGCCGACTGGATCGTCGGCATCAGCAGCTCGACGGCACCGGAGCGGTCCTGCTCGGCCCGGATGATGTCGGCGACGCGGTTGAGCACCCTCAAGCCCAGCGGCAGCCACGCATAGATGCCGGCGGCCTCCTGGCGGATCATGCCGGCGCGCAGCATCAGCCGGTGCGAGACGATCTCGGCTTCCTTGGGCGTCTCGCGCAGGATGGGCAGGAAATAGCGGCTGAGACGCATGTCGGACCTTGGCGTGGCAGGCGGTGGCTTCGCCGGGGCTCTCCCCGGGGGAACGCCCTTTTGCACGCTTCCGGTCCCGTTCGCAAAACATGAAACGCGGACCGGCGCGCCGTCCGGCCTGCCTCCCCCGCGCCCGGCGCGGGTCGGAGAAGGAAAATGCGGGGGCCATGCAAAAAAACGCATCAACCTGCTCGTAGCCAGGTGACAATGCGAATTCTTCTTCCTATAAGCGTCCTCGCGATGATGCGCAGGCAGGCCGAACGGCGCCGCGCAAGGTCCGAGTCTCGGGAGGAAAAACCAGCCTCAACGCCCCGACGGGTGAACAACAGATCATAGGCTGGTCAAAACATTCAGAAAGCTATCAAGCAAGGCTTCCGAGCCTTGCTTTTTTATTGTGTGCTCTGACCGAGAGTATCCCCATCTCGCTGGGGCAGGCCGCGACCTTGTCAGGCCGCGACCCGTTACAGTCCGGCGAGGGGAAAGGCCGCGACCGCCAGGATGAACACCACGTCCGACACGAGCGTGGTCCACACCGCCTTGCGGCGCATCTGCGGCTTGTGCGGCGCGCCGAGATCCTGTCCCGGCACGATCACCTCGGTGCCGTCGGGCGCGGCGCGGAACGGCAGCACCGCGAACAGCACCGTCCACCACACCACGAAGTAGAGCGCCCCCGCCCCGAAGCCGCTGAGGCGGAAACCCCAGACCGCCAGCGCGAGCATCGGCAGCATCAGGAGCACGCACACCCCGAGGGTGCGCGGGATCGAGGCGGTGGCGCGGTCGAGGAGGGCGGTCACGCCTGCTCCAGCTCGACCAGGGTGCCGAGGAAGTCCTTCGGGTGCAGGAACAGCACCGGCTTGCCGTGGGCGCCGATGCGCGGCTCGCCGCTGCCCAGAATGCGCGCGCCCTGCGCCTTCAGCTTGTCGCGGGCCGCCAGGATGTCGTCGACCTCGTAGCAGACGTGGTGGATGCCGCCGCCCGGGTTGCGCTCCAGGAAGGCGTTGATCGGCGAGTCAGGCCCCAGCGGCTCCAGGAGCTCGATCTTGCTGTTGGGGAGTTCGACGAAGATCACCGTGACGCCGTGCTCGGGCTGCGGCAGCGGCGCCGACAGGGTCGCCCCGAGGGTGTCGCGATAAACTTTCGCCGAGGCCTCGAGATCCTTCACCGCGATGGCGACGTGGTTGAGCCGGCCGATCATGGGGGTGTTCCTCCGTGTCCCTGGGGGTACCGTTGATTTTAGGGTGCGGTGCGGGGTGGCGCTACGGCAAGGATGGTCTTTGTCTTCGGCGTGAAGCGCGACGCCCGACCCCTCCCCCCTCTGCGGGGGGAGGGTGCCCCACGAAGTGGGGCGGGAGAGGGGAACCACGTTTCCGGAAGAGACTGAACCGTTGTGCGAGGCGCCCTCTGGATCGGCGTCGCGCTGCCCCTCTCCCGGCCCCTGCTGACGCAGGGACCACCCTCCCCCGCAGAGGGGGGAGGGTTATCGCGCCAGGTCCGGCACTGTCAGGGGACCATGCCCCTCACACCTCCACCACCATCACGTGGCAGGCCGGCTTCTTGCCCCACACCTCGTTGACGGCCGAGCGGATCGCCCGGTCGACGGCGTTCTCAACCGCCTCCGAATCCCGCCGCTTGGTCCGCGCCAGCCCGTTGAGCGTCCGCTCGACCGCGTCGCCGATCACGTCGATGATGACCTCGCCCTTGCGGCCGTAGCTCGGCAGGCCCATCAGGTCGATCGAGGGCTCGCTCTTGATCTCGCCGTTGCGGTCGAGCGCGATCGCCACCGAGACGATGCCCGTGAAGGCGAGCTTGCGCCGCTCGGGAATGGCACGGTCGTTCGAATCCACGAGCACGTTGCCGTCCTTGTAGATTCGCCCGCTCTTGACGTGGGTGACGATCTCCGGCTCGCCCGGCGCCAGCCGGATCAGGGTGCCGTTGCGGGCCTTCATCACCTGGTCGACGCCCTGCTTGCGGGCGAAGGTGGCGTGCTCGGCAAGGTGCAGCGCCTCGCCGTGCACCGGCACGGCGATACGCGGCTTGGTCCAGCGATACATCGCCGCCATCTCGTCGCGCCGCGGGTGGCCGGAGACGTGGACGAGCTCGGTGCGGTCGGTGATGACCTGGATGCCGGCCTCGATCAGGTCGTTGATGATCGCGCCGACGGCCCGCTCGTTGCCGGGGATCGCCCGCGACGAGAAGATCACCCGGTCGCCGGGCGAGAGCGCGATCTCCGGGTGCTCGTCGCGCGAGACCCGGGCGAGTGCGGCCCGCGCCTCGCCCTGCGAGCCGGTCAGCAGCGCCACCACCTTCTCCCGCGGCAGGTAGCCGTAGGCCTCGGCGCCGCGGATCTCCGGCAGTCCGTCGAGGTAGCCGCACTCGCGGGCGACGTCGATCACCCGGTCCATGGCACGGCCCACCGCGACGACGTCGCGGCCGCAGGCCTGCGCCGCGAGGCAGACGGCGCGCATGCGGGCGACGTTCGACGCGAAGGTCGTGACCGCGACCCGGTGCGGCGAGTTGCGGATCAGCTCGGCGAGATGGTCGGCGACTTCCGACTCGCTCGGCGAGCGGCCCTCGCGGGTGACGTTGGTCGAATCGCAGACCAGGGCCAGCACGCCCTCCTCGCCGAGGCGGGTGAAGGTCTCCTCCGAGGTCGAGTTGCCGGCGACCGGGGTGTCGTCGAGCTTCCAGTCACCGGTATGGAGCACCATGCCGAGCGGCGTGCGGATGGCGAGCGCGTTGGCTTCCGGGATCGAGTGGGCGACCGGCACGTACTCGATCGAGAACGGCCCGAGATTCAGCCGGCCGTCGGCCGGGACCTCGCGCATGTCGACCTTGGGCGCGCCTGGCTCGCCGAGGCGGCGGGCCTCGATCAGGTTCTTGGTGAAGCGGGTGGCGTAGATCGGCACCTTCAGCTTGGGCCACAGCTCGCCGATGGCGCCGATATGGTCCTCGTGGCCGTGGGTGATCAGGATGCCGAGCAGGTTCTCGCGATGCTCCTCGGCGAAGCTGAGATCCGGGTACATCAGGTCGACGCCCGGCATGTGCTCCTCGCTCGCGAAGCCCATGCCGAGATCGACCATGATCCACTTGCGAGCTTTAGGCGGCCCGAAGCCGTAGAGCGCGGCGTTCATGCCGATCTCGCCCACCCCACCGAGGGGCACGAAGATCAGCTCATCTCCCTTGTTCGACATATCCGTACCATCATCACACGGACCGCCGTCGCGGTCCCACTCGAGGAACGGCCTCGTCTGCCGTCACGGTCACGGCGCCGTCATGTTGCGTGTGCGGCCGAGAACGGCCGCGCGGCGGCGGCGCCGTGAGGCGCCCCGCCGGGAAGACTTCGACCATGTCGGGGGAGAGCGTCGTCGCCGCGCGGGCGCCGGACCGCCTCCCCATCAGGCAGCGGTGGCCGCCGCTCCGAAATGCACCTCGCCGGCGGAGACCGCGATGCGGTTCCCCTCCGGCAGCCGGACGACAAGACGACCGCCCTCGTCGATGGTCTCGAACGTTCCCGTCACCGCGCGCCCGCCGGACTGGGCATTCACCGGCCCGCCGAGACCTGCGGCGACGCTGAGCCAGGCATCGCGGATCCGCGAGAAACCACGGCCTTCGTCCCATAGCCGTTCGGCTTCGACCCAAGCGCCGGTGAGCAGCCGGAACAGCCCCGGCGCGTCGACGGCATAACCGGCCTGGGCCAGCGAGGTCGCCGCGTAAGGAAGCCCTTCCGGCGCGCCGGTCACGTTGATGCCGATGCCGACCGTGACGACAGCGCCGCGACCCGGCAGCGTCTCCATCTCGAGCAGGATGCCGACGAGCTTGGCACCACCGAGCAGCACGTCGTTCGGCCATTTGAGCCGGAAATCGGGAACTCGTCCGTCGGGTCCCGGCCCGCAGGCACGGCGCAGGGCCCGGTCGACCGCGACCCCGGCGACGAAGCCGAGCGTCGCGACCCGGTCCGGCGCCAGGCCCGCCGGCACCGGCCAGAGCAGGCTCGCCGCGTGATTGCCCTGGATCCAGCCCCAGCCCTTGCCGCGCCGGCCGCGACCGCCGGTCTGCTCCCGGGTCACGACCCAGAGCGGCCCCGGCGCACCCTCGCGGGCGCGCTCGAGGGCCTGCGTGCTCGTCGAGCCGAGGCTGTCATGGACCTCGATACGGTATCCCGCGGCCGTGGCCGCGGGGTCGAGCACGAAGGTCATTCGCCTAGAACAGCGACTTGGCGGCGGTGCCCGCGAGGCCGACCAGCGGGGCCGGCACCAGCCAGAACAGCAGCACCACCACGCTCGACAGGCCGAGCACGATCCGCAGGCCCGGGCCCATCGGCTCGTAGGCCTCCGCCGGCTCGTCGAAGTACATCACCTTGACGAGGCGCAGGTAGTAGTAGGCGCCGACCACGCTGGTCACCACGCCGATCACCGCCAGGGTCACGAGGTTCGCCTTGATGGCCGCGGCGAAGACGTAGAACTTGGCGAAGAACCCGGCGAGCGGCGGGATGCCGGCGAGCGAGAACATCATCATGGCGAGCAGGAAGGCGACCCAGGGGTGGGTGCGCGACAGGCCCGACAGGTCGTCGATGGTCTCGAACATCTTGCGGCCGCGGCGCAGCGACAGGATCACCGCGAAGGCGCCGAGCGTCATGGCGAGGTAGATCGCCATGTAGATCACCACGCCGCGCACCCCCTCCTGCGTGCCGGCGGCGAGCCCGATGAGCGCGTAGCCGACATTGGCGATGGAGGAATAGGCCATCAGGCGCTTGAGGCTGCGCTGGCCGATCGCCGCGAAGGAGCCGAGCGCCATCGAGGCGATCGACACGAACACGATGATCTGCTGCCACTCGGGCGTGATCACCGGGAAGGCACCGATGAAGACGCGCACGGCCATCGCCATCGCGGCCATCTTGGGGGCCGAGGCGAAGAAGGCGGTGACCGGGGTCGGCGCGCCCTCGTAGACGTCCGGCGTCCACATGTGGAACGGCACGGCGGCGAGCTTGAACGACACGCCGGCGGCGACGAACACCACGCCCAGCACCACGCCGAGACCCGAGCCCTCGCGGAGCGCGGTGGCGATGTGCGGGAACGAGACGGTGCCGGTGAAGCCGTAGACCAGCGAGGCGCCGTAGAGCAGCATGCCGGAGGACAGGGCACCGAGCACGAAGTACTTCAGGCCGGCCTCGGTCGAGCGCACGTCGTCGCGGTGGAACGAGGCGATGACGTAGGCCGCGAGGCTCTGCAGCTCCAGGCCCATGTAGAGACCGATCAGATCGTTGGCCGAGGCCATGATCATCATGCCGATCGTCGAGAGGACGATCAGGATCGGGTACTCGAACCGGGCGATGCGCTCGCGCTCGAAATGCTCCTTGGCGAGCAGGATCGCTGCGGCCGAGCCGATGAGGGTCAGCGCCTTCATCACCCGGGCGAACCCGTCGACGATGAAGGAGCCGTTGAAGGTGGTGACCTTGGCGCCGAAGGGCTGGCTGACCACCGCGAACAGGGCGAGGATCAGCAGGATCAGGGCCCCGACGCTGACGCCCTCGGTGGAGCGCTCGCCCTTGAAGGCCCCGTAGAGGATCAGCACCAGGACGCCGACCGACAGGATCAGCTCCGGCAGGGCGGGCCCGAGGGCGGGCATGACGATCTGAGCGGCGTTCATCGCGAAAAACTCAGTGCGGGACCGGCAGGGCCGCGGCAGCGGTCTGGGTCGTGGAGAGGGCGGCGCGCAGGCCTTGCATTAGCGCGTCGGTCGAGGGCGCGAAGACGTCGAGGATCGGGCCGGGATGGACGCCGTAGTAGATCGTCAGCACCACGAGCGGCGCGAGGATCAGCATCTCGCGGCGGTCGAGGTCGGTGATCCCCTGCAGGCTCGGCTTCTCGAGCTTGCCGTAGACCACCCGGGCGAACAGCCACAGGGCGTAGGCCGCCGACAGGATGATGCCGAAGACCGAGAAGAACGACACCATCGGGTTGGCCCGGAAGGCGCCCATCATCGCCAGGAACTCGCCGACGAAGCCGGAGGTGCCCGGCAGGCCGACATTGGCCATGGTGAACACCATCATGGCGACGGCGTAGAGCGGCATCCGCTTCACGAGGCCGCCATAGGCCGAGATCTCGCGGGTGTGCATCCGGTCGTAGATCACGCCGACGCAGAGGAACAGCGCGCCAGAGACGATGCCGTGGGAGATCATCAGGAACAGGGCGCCCTGGATGCCCTGCTCGTTCAGCGTGAACAGGCCGAGCGTCACGAAGCCCATGTGGGCCACGGAGGAGTAGGCGATCAGCTTCTTGATGTCGGTCTGCACCAGCGCGACCAGCGAGGTGTAGATGATCGCCACCACCGACAGCGTGTAGACCATCGGCGCGAAGTAATGGGACGCGTCCGGGAACATCGGCAGCGAGACCCGGATGAAGCCGTAGCCGCCCATCTTCAGGAGGATGCCCGCCAGGATGACCGAGCCGGCGGTCGGCGCCTCGACGTGGGCGTCGGGGAGCCAGGTATGGACCGGCCACATCGGCATCTTCACCGCGAAAGAGGCGAAGAAGGCGAGCCAGAGCCAGATCTGCATGTTCGCCGGGAAGCGGGTCTGCAGCAGGGTCGGGATGTCGGTCGTGCCGGCCTGCCAGTACATCGCCATGATGGCGAGCAGCATCAGCACCGAGCCGAGCAGGGTGTAGAGGAAGAACTTGAACGACGCGTAGATCCGGCGCTTGCCGCCCCAGATGCCGATGATCAGGAACATCGGGATCAGGCCTGCCTCGAAGAACAGGTAGAACAGCACCAGGTCGAGGGCGCAGAATACGCCGATCATCGTGGTCTCGAGGACCAGGAACGCGACGAAGTACTCCTTCACCCGGTGCTCGATCGAGAGCCAGGAAGCGCCGATGCAAAACGGCATCAGGAAGGTGGTGAGCAGCACCAGCGGCATCGAGAAGCCGTCGACGCCGAGCTTGAACCGGATCGTGTCCGTCAGCCAGGCATGGGTCTCGACGAGCTGGAACTGCGCGGTCGAGGCGTCGTAGCGGCCCCAGGCGACGAGCGACAGCAGGAAGGTGGCGAGCGTCGCGATGAGCGCCGCCCAGCGGGCGTTGCGCCGGACCGACTCCTCGTCGCCGCGCAAGCTCAGGATGAACGCGGCGCCGACGAGGGGCAGGATGAGGAGGCCGGAGAGGATCCCGAGGCCGAGCATGATTCTCTGTTCTCCGGTCAGGTCAGTGGGTGGCCGCGGAGACGCCGGTCATCAGGTACCAGCTCACCAGGGCGGCGACGCCGACCAGCATCACGAAGGCGTAGTGGTAGACGTAGCCGGTCTGGAAACGGACCACGCCGCGGGTGATGTCGACGACGCGGGCGGCGATGCCGTTCGGGCCCATCCCGTCGATGATGCGGCCGTCGCCGACCTTCCACAGGAATTCGCCGAAGCCCTTGGCCGGGCGGACGAAGAGCCGGTCGTAGATCTCGTCGAAGTACCACTTGTTGAGCAGGAAGCGGTACAGCAGCGGCTGGCTCTGGGCGAGCTGGTGCGGCAGTTCCGGCCGGCGGATATACATCCAGAAGGCGAGGAGGAAGCCTAGCACCAGCATCACGAAGGGCGAGTTCTGCACCCAGCCCGGCGCGTTGTGGATGTCGTGCATGATGTGGTTGTCGGGGCCGTGCGCCAGCGCGCCCTTCCAGAACTCGTCCATGCCCTCGCCGATGAACCGGTTCTTGAACACCAGGCCGGCGAAGAGCGCGCCCATGGCGAGGATCGCCAGCGGGATCGTCATTACCCGCGGGCTCTCGTGCGGGGTGTGGGCGTGGTGGTCGTCGTGGTGCTCGATCGCCGAGTGCGAGGCCGGCTCGATGTCGTGGCCCTTGTCGTCGTGGGCGACGCCCTCGTGGTGGCCGGGCGCGCCGTCGGCCTGGGCCGCGGCGTGGGCCACCGCCGGATGGTGGGCGGCATGCGCGTCGGCGTGATGGTCGTCATGCCCATGGGCATGCGCGTTCTGCCAGCGGGCCCGACCCTCGAAGGTCATGAAGAACAGGCGCCAGGAGTAGAACGAGGTGAAGAAGGCCGCGATGACGGTCGCCAGGAAGGCCAGCGTGTGGCCCGGCCGGGTCGACATGTAGGCCGCCTCGATGATGGCGTCCTTCGAGTAGAAGCCGGCGGTGAACGGGAAGCCGATCAGTGCGAGCGTCCCGATCGCCATCATGGCGGTGGTGAAGGGGATGTAGCGGCGCAGGCCGCCCATGTTCCGCATGTCCTGCTCGTGGTGCATCGCGTGGATGACCGAGCCGGCGCCGAGGAACAGCAGCGCCTTGAAGAAGGCGTGGGTGAAGAGGTGGAACACGCCCGCCGCGTAGGCGCCCACACCCAGCGCGACGAACATGTAGCCGAGCTGCGAGCAGGTCGAGTAGGCGATGACGCGCTTGATGTCGTTCTGCACGAGGCCGACGGTGGCGGCGAAGAAGGCCGTGATGCCGCCGATCACCGTGACGACGATCAGCGCGTTCGGCGCCGCGTCGAAGAGCGGCGACAGGCGGGCGACCATGAACACGCCGGCGGTCACCATGGTGGCGGCGTGGATCAGCGCCGAGACCGGGGTCGGGCCCTCCATCGCGTCCGGCAGCCAGGTGTGCAGCAGGAACTGCGCCGACTTGCCCATCGCGCCCATGAACAGCAGCAGGCAGCAGATGGTCAGGGCGTTCCAGTCGTAGCCGAGCAGGTGGAACGTCGCGTCCTTCAGCTCGGGCACCTTGGCGAAGACGCCGTCGTAGGTGACCGCGCCGAACAGCACGAAGCAGAGGAAGATGCCGAGCGAGAAGCCGAAATCGCCGACGCGGTTGACGATGAACGCCTTCATCGCCGCGGCGTTGGCCGAGGGCTTCTCGTACCAGAAGCCGATCAGCAGGTAGGAGGCGAGGCCGACGCCCTCCCAGCCGAAGAACATCTGGACGAGGTTGTCCGACGTCACCAGCATCAGCATGGCGAAGGTGAACAGCGACAGGTAGGCGAAGAACCGCGGCCGGTGCGGGTCCTCGTGCATGTAGCCCATCGAGTAGAGGTGGACGAGCGCCGAGACGCTGTTGACCACGACCAGCATCACCGCGGTGAGCGTGTCGGCCCGGAAGGCCCAGTCGACCGTCAGGCCGCCGGCGGTGAACCACGTCGCGACGTGGTGCTTGGTGGCGCCGTGGCCGTGCCCACCGGTCACCTCGAAGAACGCGACCCAGGAGAGCAGCGCCACGAAGACGAGGATGCCGGTGGTCACCACCTCGCTGGCCCGCGGGCCGATGCGGCGCCCGAACACGCCGGCGATGAGGAAGCCGATCAGGGGCAGGAAGACGATCGCGTGGTACATGCTCGGGGTCCGGCCTCGCGTGACGGGTGCCGCTGCGGCGCTGGTTCTTCGGGAAAAGGGCGTGAGGGCTCTCGAGAGCCTGCGTCAGCCCTTCATCATGTTGACGTCCTCGACGGCGATCGACCCGCGGTTGCGGAAGAACACCACCAGGATGGCGAGGCCGATCGCGGCCTCGGCGGCGGCGACCGTCAGCACGAACAGGGCGAAGACCTGGCCGACGATGTCGCCGAGATGGGTCGAGAACGCCACCAGGTTGATGTTCACGGCGAGCAGGATCAGCTCGACCGACATCAGGATGACGATGATGTTCTTGCGGTTGATGAAGATGCCGAGCACCCCGAGGGTGAACAGGATCGCGGCGACCGTCAGGTAATGGCTCAAACCGATCATCGTGCCTCTCGGCCGCGGGCGGCCGCCTTCGTGTCGCGAGGCGCGTTCCGCCCCGCCGCTCGTGTCATCAGCCTCGCGAGGCCGTCAGGCCCCGCACGAACTCGTCGGACCCGCGATCCCGGTCAGACCGCGACGCCCATCAGACCTCGACACCTTGGCCGGTCGGGACCTTGCGCATCTCGACGGCGTCGGCCTGGGTACGGGCATTCTGGATCGCGATGTCCTGGCGCTTGACGCCGGGCCGGTCGCGCAGGGTCAGCACGATCGCGCCGATCATCGCGACCAGCAGGATCAGCCCGGCGACCTGGAAGAAGAAAAAGTAGTTGGTGTAGAGAACGAGACCCAGCGCCTGCGTGTTGGTCATCGTCTCCGTGCCGGGCGTCACCGCCAGCGGCCCGTGGACGAGCCCCGGATCGATCGTCCAGGAGCCGACGACGAGGAGCAGTTCGACCAGGAAGACGGCGCCGATCAGACCGCCGACCGGCAGGTAGTCTTGGAAGCCCTGGCGCAGCTCGGCGAAATCGACGTCGAGCATCATCACCACGAACAGGAACAGCACCGCGACGGCGCCGACATAGACCACGACCAGGAGCATGGCCAGGAACTCCGCCCCCATCAGCACGAACAGCCCGGCGGCGTTCACGAAGGCGAGGATGAGGAAGAGCACCGAGGTGACGGGGTTGCGCGAGGCGATCACCATGAAGCCCGAGGCAACGGTGATCGCGGCGAACAGATAGAAGAAGGCGGCGGCTGCGGTCATGCGCTGAATTCACGCCGCCTGGCGGCGGCCTCCTGCCCGACCCCCGGGAGCATTCCGGCGGCCCGTCTATAGAACCCGCTCCCGCGGCGCACAACCGGGGGAGCGGCGAATGTGGCGTCGATGTGGGGAGGATCGGCGCCCTCCCCGCTCGCGGATCACGTGAGGGCGGACCGTCCTCCCCGGATCGGGATCACCGGTAGGGAGCGTCGGCCGCGATGTTGCGGGCGATCTCGCGCTCCCAGCGGTCGCCGTTCGCGAGCAGCTTCTCCTTGTCGTAGAGGAGCTCCTCGCGGGTCTCCACCGAGAACTCGAAGTTCGGCCCCTCGACGATGGCGTCCACTGGGCAGGCCTCCTGGCACATGCCGCAATAGATGCACTTCACCATGTCGATGTCGTAGCGCGTCGTGCGACGGGTGCCGTCGTTGCGGCGCGGGCCGGCCTCGATGGTGATGGCCTGGGCCGGGCACACCGCCTCGCACAGCTTGCAGGCGATGCAGCGCTCTTCCCCGTTGGGGTAGCGCCGCAGGGCGTGCTCGCCGCGGAAGCGCGGGCCGCGATGGCCCATCTCGAACGGATAGTTGATCGTCGCCTTGGGCTTGAAGAAGTAGCGCATCGCCAGGGCGAACCCGGTGACGAACTCCTTCAACAGCAGGCCGCGGGCGACCTGGTCGAGCTTCATGGCTCGTTCTCCGACGGTTGGGGTCAGGAGACCGGCGCGAGGCCGGTCAGCTTCAGGACGAAGGCGACGACGAAGACCATGACGAGCGAGAGCGGAAGGAAGACCTTCCAGCCCAGCCGCATGAGCTGGTCGTAGCGGTAGCGCGGCACCATGGCCTTCACCATGGCGATCATGAAGAACAGGAAGCTGGCCTTCAGGGCGAACCAGATCAGGCCCGGCACCCAGGTGAAGGGCGCGAACGGGATCGGCGAGAGCCAGCCGCCGAGGAACAGGATCGTGCCGAGCGCGCACATCGTGACGATGGCGACGTACTCGCCGAGCATGAACAGCAGGTACGGGGTGGAGGAGTACTCCACCATGTAGCCGGCGACGAGCTCGGACTCGGCCTCGGGCAGGTCGAAGGGCGGGCGGTTCGTCTCGGCGAGCGCCGAGATGAAGAACACCACGAACATCGGAAACAGCCAGAGCCAGTACCAGCCGAGGATGCCGAGCGAGGTGTCCTGCGCCCGCACGATCTGCGACAGGTTGAGCGAGCCGGCGCACATCAGCACCGTGACGATCACGAAGCCGAGCGAGACCTCGTAGGACACCATCTGGGCCGCGGAACGCAGCGCGCCGAGGAAGGCGTATTTCGAGTTCGAGGCCCAGCCGCCCATGATGACGCCGTAGACGCCGAGCGACGAGATCGCGAAGATGTAGATGATGCCGACATTGATGTCGGCGATCGGCCAGCCCTCGGCGAGCGGAATCACCGCCCAGGCGGCGAGCGCCAGGGTGGCGAAGATCAGCGGTGCCAGCAGAAAGAGGCTTTTGTTGGCGCCCGCCGGGATCACCGGCTCCTTCAGCACGAACTTCAAGAGGTCGGCGAAGGACTGGAACAGGCCCCAGGGCCCGACCACGTTCGGGCCGCGGCGCAGCTGCACCGCCGCCCAGATCTTCCGGTCGGCGAGCAGCGCGTAGGCGATGAAGACGAGCAGTGCCACAAGCAGCACGACGCTCTTCAGCGCGACGAGGAGGACGGTGCCCAGCACCTCCCAGGCGGTCATCGGTCGGTGCTCCTCATTCGGCCGCTTCGAGGGCCCGCCCGCGGGCGAGACCCGAGCACTCGGCGAGCACCCGCGAGGCGCGGGCGATCGGGTTGGTGAGATAGAAGTCAGGAATCGCGGCCCGGAAGGGCTCGCGGCCCGGCTCTCCGGACAGACCCGCCAGCGTCGTCAGCGCGGCCGCGCCGTCGGCCGGGGCGATCTGGTCGATGCCGGCCATGTGCGGGTGGGCGGCGTAGAGCGCCTTGCGGAGCGCCGGCAGCGAGTCGAACGGCAGGCGGCTTCCCAGCACGTCCGACAGGGCGCGCAGGATCGCCCAGTCCTCGCGGGCGTCGCCCGGCGGGAACGCGGCCCGGTTGGCGAGCTGCACCCGTCCCTCGAGGTTGACGTAGGTCGCCGACTTCTCGGTATAGGCCGCGCCCGGCAGGATCACGTCGGCGCGGTGGGCGCCCTTGTCGCCGTGGGTGCCCTGGTAGATCACGAAGGCGCCCTGTCCGACCTCGACCTCGTCGGCGCCGAGGTTGAACAGCACGTCGAGCGCGCCTCCTTGCGCCATCTCGGCGAAGGTGAGACCGCCCTCCCCCGGCACGAAGCCGAGATCGAGGGCGCCGACGCGGGCGGCCGCGTTCTGGAGCACGCCGAGGCCGTTCCAGCCCTCGGCCTTCGTGCCGAGGCCCTGGACGAGCTTGGCGACGGCGGCGAGCAGGGCCGCGCCGTCGGGACGGGCGAGCGCCCCCTGGCCGACGATGACCAGCGGCCGCTCGGCGGCCTTGAAGCCTTCCGCGAAGCTGTGACGGCCCGCCGCCACCTCGGCCAGCGTCTCCGGGCCGGCACCGAGATAGGTGTGGGGATAGGTGAGGTCGACGTCCTCGCCGATCACGCCGATCTGCATCGGCGAGAGCCGCCAGCGCTTGCGGATGCGGGCGTTGAGGAGCGAGGCCTCGGTGCGCGGGTTGGCGCCGACGATCAGGATCGCGTCAGCCTGCTCGATGCCGGCGATGCCCGGCCCGAAGGTGTAGGCGGCCCGGCCCCAGGCCGGATCGATCATCGCCCCGTCCTGGCGGCAATCGAGGTTCTGGACCTTGAGCGCGCCCATCAGGGTCTTGAGCGCGAAGATCTCCTCGACCCCGGCGAGGTCGCCGACGATCGCGCCGACGCGCTTCGGATCGGCACCCTTGAGCTTGGCCGCGATGGCGCCGAAGGCCTCGGCCCAGGAGGCCGGGCGCAGGCGGCCGTTCTCGCGCAGGTACGGCCGGTCGAGGCGCTGCAGGCGGAGGCCGTCGACGACGTGGCGGGTCTTGTCGGAGATCCACTCCTCGTTGATCGCCTCGTTCACCCGCGGCTCGATCTGCATCACCTCGCGGCCGCGAGTGTCGACGCGGATCGCCGAGCCGACCGCATCCATCACGTCGACGGACTCGGTCTTGTTCAGCTCCCAGGGGCGGACGTTGTAGGATTGCGGCTTGTGGACCAGCGCGCCGACCGGGCACAGGTCGGCGACGTTGCCCTGCAACTCCGATTCCATCGCGCGCTCGAGGTAGGAGGTGATCTCCATGTCCTCGCCGCGGCCGATGGCGCCGAGATCCGGCACGCCGGCCACCTCCGCCAGGAAGCGGACGCAGCGGGTGCAGTGGATGCAGCGGTTCATCGCGGTCCGCACCAGCGGGCCGATATACTTCTCCTCGACGGCGCGCTTGTTCTCGCCGTAGCGGGTCGAATCGACGCCGTAGGCCATGGCCTGGTCCTGCAGGTCGCAATGGCCGCCCTGGTCGCAGATCGGGCAATCGAGCGGGTGGTTGATGAGGAGGAACTCCATCACCCCCTCGCGGGCCTTCTTGGTCAGCGCCGACTTGGTCGACACCGCCGGCGGCTCGCCGTTCGGGCCCGGACGGCAGTCGCGCACGGCCCAGGCGCAGGAGGCGACGGGCTTCGGCGCACCCTTCAGCTCAACCAGGCACATGCGGCAATTGCCGGCGATCGACAGCCGCTCGTGGAAGCAGAAGCGCGGGATCTCGGCGCCCGCGACCTCGCAGGCCTGGAGCAGGGTGTAGTCCGGCGGGACATCGACCTCGATGCCGTCGACGAGGATCTTGGTCATGCGGTCAACTCTCGGGCGAGGTCCGCGGGGCGCGCGTCTCCGCGCGCCGGGCCGGCGAACCGGGAAGGCAGGTCATGACGGGTGGGACGCGACACCGCCTCACTCCGCCGCCATCGGCACCGGGGTCGGGTGCGGGTTGGCGGTGTAGCGGTCGATGCGCTTCTCGATCTCGGGGCGGAAGTGCCGGATCAGGCCCTGGATCGGCCAGGCCGCCGCGTCGCCCAGCGCGCAGATGGTGTGGCCCTCGATCTGCTTCGTCACGTCGAGCAGCATGTCGATCTCGCGCTTCTGCGCCCGGCCTTCCGCCATGCGCAGCATCACGCGCCACATCCAGCCGGTGCCCTCGCGGCACGGGGTGCACTGGCCGCAGGACTCGTGCTTGTAGAAGTACGCGATGCGGGCGATCGTCGCGACCATGTCGGTCGACTTGTCGAACACCATCACGGCGGCGGTGCCGAGGCCCGACTTCAGGTTCTTCAGCGTGTCGAAGTCCATCGGCGCGTCGATGATCTCGGCGGCCGGCACCAGCGGCACCGAGGAGCCGCCGGGGATCGAGCACAGCAGGTTGTCCCAGCCGCCGCGCATGCCGCCACAATGCCGGTCGATCAGCTCGCGGAAGGTGATGCCGAGCTCTTCCTCGACGTTGCACGGCTTGTTGACGTGGCCCGAGATGCAGAACAGCTTGGTGCCGGTATTGCCGGGCCGGCCGAGGCCGGCGAACCACGCGCCGCCGCGGCGTAGGATGGTGCCGGCCACCGCGATCGACTCGACGTTGTTCACCGTCGTCGGGCAGCCGTAGAGGCCCATATTGGCCGGGAACGGCGGCTTCAGCCGCGGCATCCCCTTCTTGCCTTCCAGGCTCTCGATCAGCGCCGTTTCCTCGCCGCAGATATACGCGCCTGCGCCGTGGTGGACGTAGATGTCGAAGGGGTAGTCGTGGACGTTGCTCTCGCCGACGAGGCGGGCGGCGTAGGCCTCGTCCACCGCGCGCTGGAGGGCGTGCTTCTCGGCGACGTACTCGCCGCGGATGTAGATGTAGCAGGCATGCGCGCCCATGGCGAAGCACGCCAGCATGCAGCCCTCGATCAGGAGGTGCGGATCGTGCCGCATGATCTCCCGGTCCTTGCAGGTGCCGGGCTCCGACTCGTCGGCGTTGACCACCAGATAGTGCGGCCGGCCGTCGGACTTCTTCGGCATGAAGGACCACTTCAGGCCGGTGGGGAAGCCGGCGCCGCCGCGGCCGCGCAGGCCCGATTTCTTCATCTCCTCGATGATCCAGTCCCGGCCCTGCTGCAGCAGGAATTGGGTCCCGTCCCACGCGCCGCGTTTCTTCGCGGCCTCGAGACCGGGGGAGTGGAGACCATAGAGGTTGGTGAAGATCCGATCCTGATCGGCGAGCATGGCGATCGTCCTACAGGCCTGCTGTGAAAGGGGACATCATATCGACTTATTACGCCTTCGGGCCGGGAGGGCCCTTGTCGGCCGGCTTGTCCGCGTTGGTGATGCCGACGGGCTTGGCCTGCGATCCGTCGGTCTTGGCATTCGCGGTCGCCGGCTCGGCGCCGGCCTCGGGCGTGGTGCCCAGAGGCGCTGCCACCGGACGGCCCTCTTCGGGCTTGACCGGCGTCATGGTGTAGGAGCGGCCGCTCTGGGGCGCACCGACCGTCTCCGGCCCGGTGCGCGGCACCGCCACGGTGGTGCGGTCCGGGGTCACCTCACCCTTGTCCGACTTCGGATCGACCGCGCCCTGCGCCGGGGTGGCCGCCGCCTTGCTCTCGTTCGGACGGCCGGCATCGGGTCGGGCCGCCTTCGGGCTCTCGGCAGCCGAGGCCTCGGTGCGGGCCTTCTCGCCGGTCGTGTCGGCGCCGGTCTCCTTCAGCCCCTCTTCCTCGAAGCGCTTGCGCCACGCGCCGACGCGCGAGCCGTCGAACAGCGTCTCGTCCTTTAGGGTCGTGACGGCATCCTTGGGCTCGGAGGAGACACGGCCGATCTGCGAGCCGACCTTGACCGGGCGCCCTGCCGCGAGGTCGTCCATCAGCTTGCCGAGGGACTCAGGGGTGAGGTCCTCGTAATAGTCGTGGTTGATCTGCGCCATCGGGGCGTTGCAGCACGCACCCAGGCACTCGACCTCGAGCCAGGAGAAGTTGCCGTCCGGGCTGACATGGCCGGAGGGGCCGAGCCGCTCATGGAGGTACTGCTTCAGCTCGCGGGCGCCGCAGACGTCGCAGGGCGCGGTGCCGCAGACCTGGATCCAGTAGCGGCCGACCGGCTCGAGGGCGAACATGGTGTAGAAGGTCGCGACCTCCAGCACCCGGATATGCGGCATGCCGAGCTGGTCGGCGACCGCCTCGATGGCCTTTTGCGGCAGCCAGCCGCCATTCTGCTCCTGCGCCTTCCACAGGAGCGGGATCACGGCCGAGGCCTGGCGCCCCTCCGGGTACTTGGCGATCTGCCCCTTGGCCCATTCGGCGTTCTCAGCCGTGAACGCGAAGCTCTCGGGCTGCTCGGAAACCGGGGCAAGTCTGCGGTTGGCCATGTCTCAAACGTCCATGTCTCATACGTCTCCGGCGGGTGCGGGCGGGGGCGTGAGCCCCTTACCGGTCCACCTCGCCGAACACGATGTCGAGCGTGCCGAGGATGCACGACACGTCCGCCAGCATGTGGCCGCGGCACATCCAGTCCATCGCCTGGAGGTGGGCGAAGCCCGGAGCGCGGATCTTGCAGCGGTACGGCTTGTTGGTGCCGTCGGCGACGAGGTAGACGCCGAACTCGCCCTTGGGCGCCTCGACCGCGGCGTAGACCTCGCCGGCCGGCACGTGGAAGCCCTCGGTGTAGAGCTTGAAGTGGTGGATGAGCGCCTCCATCGAGCGCTTCATCTCGCGCCGCGGCGGCGGCGCCACCTTGCCGTCCTGCGTCGCGATCGGCCCCTGGCCGGCCGGCTCGCGCAGCTTGGCGATGCACTGCTTCATGATGCGCACCGACTGGCGCATCTCCTCCATGCGGATGACCTGGCGATCGTAGGTGTCGCCGTTCTTCCCCACGGGGATGTCGAAATCCATCTCGTCGTAGGCCTCGTAGGGCTGCGACTTGCGCAGGTCCCACGGCATGCCGGAGCCGCGCACCATCACGCCCGAGAAGCCCCAGGCGAGCGCCTCCTCGACGGTGACGATGCCGATGTCGACGTTGCGCTGCTTGAAGATGCGGTTGGCCATCACGAGGTTGTCGAGGTCGTCGACCACCTGCGGGAACGTCTCGCAGAACGCCTCGATGTCGTCGATCAGGCTCGGCGGCAGGTCCTGGTGGACGCCGCCCGGCCGGAAGTAGTTGGCGTGGAGACGAGCGCCCGAGGCGCGCTCGTAGAAGATCATCAGCTTCTCGCGCTCCTCGAAGCCCCAGAGCGGGGGCGTGAGGGCGCCGACGTCCATCGCCTGCGTGGTGACGTTCAGGAGGTGCGACAGCAGCCGGCCGATCTCGCAGTAGAGCGTGCGGATCAGCTTGGCGCGGCGCGGCACCTCGAGGCCGAGCATCCGCTCGATCGCCAGGCAGAAGGCGTGCTCCTGGTTCATCGGTGCGACGTAGTCGAGCCGGTCGAAATAGGGCGTCGCCTGGAGGTAGGTCTTGACCTCGATCAGCTTCTCGGTGCCGCGGTGAAGCAGGCCGATATGCGGGTCGACGCGCTCGACCACCTCGCCGTCGAGCTCCAGCACCAGGCGCAGCACGCCGTGCGCCGCCGGGTGCTGCGGGCCGAAATTGATCGAGAAGTTGCGGATGCTGTGCTCGCCCATGTCGGCTCAGCCTTTCGCCGGTGCCTTGTCGGCCTTCTCGTCGCCCGGGAGCACGTAGTCGGTGCCCTCCCAGGGGGACAGGAAGTCGAAGTTGCGGAATTCCTGCGTCAGTCGCACGGGCTCGTAGACCACCCGTGCCTCGTCCTGGTCGTAGCGGACCTCGACGAAGCCGGTGAGCGGGAAGTCCTTGCGGAGGGGGTGGCCCTCGAAGCCGTAATCGGTGAGCAGCCGGCGCAGGTCCGGATGGCCCGAGAACAGGATGCCGTAGAGGTCGTAGGTCTCGCGCTCGTACCAGTTCGCCGCCGGGAAGACCGGGATCGCGGTCGGCACCGGCGTGCGCTCGTCGGTCTGCACCTTCACGCGGATGCGCCGGTTATGGCGCATCGACAGCAGGTGGTAGACGACGTCGAAGCGCTTCGCCCGGCCCGGATAGTCGGCCCCGCAGATGTCGATGAAGGTCGAGAAGGCGCAGGCCGGAGCGTCGCGCAGGTGCGTCAGCACCCGCACGATCTCGGAGCCCTCCACCACGAGGGTCAGCTCGCCGAAGGCGATCGCCCGGTCGGCGATGGCGGCGCCGAGCGTCTCGGCGAGGGTATCGGAGAGGCGCGCGAGGACCGCGTCGCCCTGCTCGCTCTGGGTATGGGCGCGGATGGTGATGCCGTTGCTCATGGCCAGCCTCAGCGCTCGATCGTGCCGGTGCGGCGGATCTTCTTCTGCAGCAGCAGCACGCCGTAGAGCAGCGCCTCGGCGGTCGGCGGGCAGCCCGGGACGTAGATGTCGACCGGGACCACCCGGTCGCAGCCGCGCACCACCGAGTAGGAATAGTGATAGTAGCCGCCGCCGTTGGCGCAGGAGCCCATCGAGATGACGTAGCGCGGCTCCGGCATCTGGTCGTAGACCTTGCGGAGCGCGGGCGCCATCTTGTTGGTGAGCGTGCCGGCGACGATCATCACGTCGGACTGGCGCGGCGAGCCGCGCGGGGCGAAGCCGAACCGCTCGCAATCGTAGCGCGGCATCGACATCTGCATCATCTCGACGGCGCAGCAGGCCAACCCGAAGGTCATCCACATCAGCGAGCCGGTGCGGGCCCAGGTGATGAGGTCGTCGGCGGTGGTCAGCAGGAAGCCGCGATCGGCGAGCTCGTCGCTGATCGTCAGGAAGGTCGGATCGTTGGCGCCGATCGGCTTGCCGGTGGCCGGGTCGAGGATACCCTTCGGCTGCGGCGCGATCGTCGGGGCGCGGACGGTGGTGAGGGCCATGGTGGGGTCCGGTTCCTACGTCTCGGGGGCGGCTCTGCGCGTCGGTCTGCTAGTCCCACTCGAGGGCGCCCTTGCGCCACTCGTAGACGAAGCCGACGGTGAGTACGCCGAGGAAGGCCATCATCGACCAGAAGCCGAACCAGCCGAGATCCCCGAACGTGATCGCCCACGGGAACAGGAAGGCCACTTCGAGGTCGAAGATGATGAACAGGATGGCGACGAGGTAGAAGCGCACGTCGAACTTCATGCGCGCGTCGTCGAAGGCGTTGAACCCGCACTCGTAGGCCGAGAGCTTCTCCGGGTCCGGGCTGTTATAGGCCACCAGGAACGGGGCCACGAGGAGCGCCGCCGCGATGAAGAGGGAGACGCCGATGAAGATCACCAGCGGCAGGTAATCCGACAGGAGGCCGTTCATCGAGCATCCTCAAGGGTAGGCGCGAGGCCTTGGGTGAGCGGGCCTTAGCGTGAGCCTTGGCGCGTGCCCGGGCGGAACCCGGCCGCCGGGGCCGTTCTCGGAACGGTTCCAAAGCCCGGAAGGTGCGCGAGGCTTAAACGAGCGGGTATTGCGAAACAAGGGGCGTTCGCACCGCACAAACCGCGAACGTCTGCACGCAAGATAGGGGCTCATGCCCTGCACACAACGCCCGGAAGAGTCCGGCGGGCGGGGAGGATCGTCGCAGGGCCCTGCCCTTCCGGGGTGTTTTGCGCGATTCGGCCCGATTCCGCGGTGCGGCGACGCTTCTCAGCCGTCCGACAGGATCAAGGCCCAGAACCGCTTGTAGCGGCTGCCGGGCGCATCCACCCGGGCGATGCCGACGCGCCTGACCTGCGGCATCAGCATGTTGCGGTTGTGCTCGGGCGAGACCTGCCAGCGCTTCAGCACGTCGTCGAAAGTGGTGGAGCCCGCGCTCAGGTTCTCGGCGGCGTAGCGGCCGCCGAAGCCGGCGCGCTTGAGTCGCGCGTCGAAGGTGCCGCCGACCTCGTGCGAGAGCTGGCCGGCCCGGGCATTGGCCTCGGCCTGGTAGGAGGCGGCGCGGATCAGCGAGGAATCGATCACCACCGGCCCGAGGCCGTGGCTCGCCCGGTAGCGCGAGATCGCGGCCGCGGCCGCGGCCTCGTCGAGGATCACCGGCGTGGTCGGCAGGTCCGGCGCGGGCAGGATCGCCGAGCCGCTGCATCCGGCGAGCGCCAAGCCAGCCCCGAGCAGCACGATCGTCACGAGGCCGCGCCGCGGAATCTCCGCCGTCTGGGGAGCGGGAACCGTCGAACGGAACGGATGCGACATCGTCTCTCGAAGCCCTGTCTCTCGAAGACTTGGACGCGGCGGCGCCGCGCGAGAGCGCCACCTGTCGGGCGATTGTGGAAATTTTCGGGGCGGGCGCGTCCCCGAGGTCATCCGGGCTCAGGCCGCCCGCAGGGTGGTGAGGAAGCGGTTCACCTCGGCGCCGAGGCTGGCCGATTGCCGCGCGACGGTGTCGGCGGCGTTGAGCACCTGCCGGGCGGCCTCGCCGGTGGCCTCGGCGTCGAGGGCGAGCCCCTCGACCGAGCCGCTCACCAGGGCGGTTCCGGAGGCGGCCTGCGCCACGCCCGACACGATCGCCTGGGTGGCGCCGACCTGCGCCTCGACCGCCGTGGCGACCCGGGCCGAGACGCCGCTGATGGCGCGGGCCTGGGTCGCGACCTCGCCCATCGCGTTCGCCGCCTGGCGCGTCGTGTCCTGGATCGCCGCGACCTGGGCGGCGATCTCCTGCGTCGCCCGGTCGGTCTGGCCGGCGAGCTGCTTGACCTCCGCCGCGACCACCGCGAAGCCGCGGCCCGCCTCGCCCGCCCGGGCCGCCTCGATCGTCGCGTTGAGCGCTAAAAGGTTCGTCTGCGAGGCGACGCCGGCGATCACCGAGACCACGTCGCCGATGCGGGCGGCGGCCTCGCTGAGGCTCTGCATGACGGCCGCCGTGCGGTCGGTCCCGGTCACGGCGTCCCGCGCCATCGCGGCCGCCTCGCGCACGTCGGCGCCGACCGCCGCGACCGAGCGGCCGAGCCCGTCGGCCGCCTCCGCCAACCCCCCGGCCTCGCGGGACGCGTCCGCCGCCGAACTGGCCGCCGTGCCGGCCCGTCCGACGGCCTCGGCCGCGGTGCCGGACATCGCCCGCGCCGTCGCGTCGAGGTCCCGGGCGGCGGCGTCGACCTGCGCCAGCACCTCCGCCACCTTGCTCTCGAAGGTCCTGACCGCCTGGCCGACCTGCTCGGCGCGGCGAGCCTGCGCCGCGCTCGCATCGCGCTCGGCCGCCAGCGTCTCGCGCTCCATCAGCACCAGCCGGAAGCCGTCGATGGCGCGGGCGATGCCGCCGATCTCGTCGCGCCGCCCCGTGCCCGGCACCGCGAGGTCGTAGCGCCCTCCCGCGAGCGCGGCCGTCGCCCCGCTCAGACCCTCGAGCCCGCCGACGATGGAGCGCCACCCGAGCAGCCCCAGCAATCCGACGCCGACCAGGGCCGCGCCGGCGATGCCGCACAGCCAGAGCGCCTGCCGCCAGAACGCCGCCTCGATGTCGTCGATGTAGACGCCGGTGAAGATCGCGAGCCCCCAGGGCGCGAAGCCCTGGATATAGCTGAGCTTCGGCACGTGGGCGGTGCCGCCCGGGCGGGGGAAGACGTAGCGCAGGGTGCCGGGCGTACCCGACCGGGCGATGTCGACGATCGCCCGGACGAGGAGCAGGCCGCTCGCATCCTTCAGCCCGCTCATGTCCTTGCCGATCCACTCGGGCTTGGGCGGGATCACCAGGGCGGTGCCGGAGAAGTCGTAGACCGCGAGGTAGTTGTCGCCCTCGTAGCGCATGTCGTGGGCGCGGGCGCGGAACGCCGCGAGGGCCGCCTCGCGGCTCATCGTGCCGGCCGCGGCCTGCGCCTCCAGGCTCGTAGCGGCGGCGAGCGCCACGTCGGAGAGGGCGCGCATCTTGGCGACCCGCTCGGCGATCAGGCTGTCGTGGTTGGCCCGCAGGGCATAGGCGACCACGGCGGAGAAGCCGATCACCGCCGCCGCCATCATCACGGCGAACTTCCGGCTCACGCTCATGTTCGACCAGGATACCCCAGACCAAGTCATCGTCGATCCCCGCTGCGTCCAACGGGACGATAGGACGGAGATGCTTGATGGTGCCTTAGCGTCAGGTTCTTACATCGACACTTTTGCTGGAAGATCAGTGTCGTCTGCGGTGAGTGGCGCGGGCGACGGGGCTCGAACCCGCGACCTCCGGCGTGACAGGCCGGCACTCTAACCAACTGAGCTACGCCCGCGCGGCGCGCTCGCATGTACCCTGCAGCTTTGGGCTGCCCTTCCTCCTGGGAGGAGATGGCGCGGACGACGGGGCTCGAACCCGCGACCTCCGGCGTGACAGGCCGGCACTCTAACCGACTGAGCTACGTCCGCACAGGGCGCTATGCACTACAGAAACGCCTTTCCGATGAAGGAAGTGGCGCGGACGACGGGGCTCGAACCCGCGACCTCCGGCGTGACAGGCCGGCACTCTAACCGACTGAGCTACGTCCGCCCGGCGTCTCGCAGTGCTGCGATGGCCGCGGTGTATGGGGAGCCCCCTACCCTGTCAAGCCGCCGGCTCAAGAAAGTCGGGAGGGGTGACGAGGGTCCGAAGCCGGCATGCCGGCGGCTCTCGCGGCATCCCGCCCGCGCGGGAGCACGGGCTGCACGCGAAGCCTTGCACTCTCGGGCGAGGCGCCTTAACGATGCCCGCATCCGGGCGGTTAGCTCAGTTGGTAGAGCATCTCGTTTACACCGAGAGGGTCGGCGGTTCGAGCCCGTCACCGCCCACCAGCGCTTTCGCGGCGCGCATTACTCGCCTGTGCCAGGCGGGCTGCAGCATACGACCTGCCGCCTTCGCCCCCAGGCTTCTGAAACCCTCCGCGTCGTCCCGGGGCCGCGCTGCGGAGCCCGGGATCGGGATCCACCGGGGTTTCAGGACAAGGCGGAAAGCCGGTCGCCGTGTTTGGTCCCGTCAGCGGTTGTGGATCCCGGGTCAGCGCCTGAAGCGAGGCCCGGGATGACGCCGAGAGGCGGCTCCGCCAGAGCGGAAGCTCAAGGACCGCCTTTCAGCGATACGCCGCCGCGATTCCCAGGAAGTCCTCGGCCTTCAGGCTCGCCCCACCCACGAGTGCGCCGTCCACATGGGCAACGCCCATCAACTCGGCCGCGTTCGAGGGCTTAACCGAGCCGCCGTAGAGGATGCGCACCTTCGCGCCCTCCGCATCCAGCCGACCCTCCAGCTCCTTGCGGATCAGCGCGTGCACCTCGGCGACGTCGTCCACCGTCGGGGTGAGCCCGGTGCCGATCGCCCAGACCGGCTCGTAGGCGATCACCGTGTCGGCGGCCGTGGCGCCGTCGGGGAGCGAGCCGGCGAGCTGGCCGCGCACGATCTCCAGGGTGCGGCCGGCCTCGCGCTCCTCGCGGGTCTCGCCGACGCAGATGATCGCGACGAGCCGGGCCCGGCGGGCGGCGAGCGCCTTGGCGCGGATGTCGGCGTCGCTCTCGTGGTGATAGGCCCGGCGCTCGGAATGGCCGACGATGGTGTGGGTCGCGCCCAGATCCGCCAGCATCTCGGCCGAGACGTTGCCGGTGTAAGCCCCGCTCGCCTCGGCATGGACGTCCTGGCCGCCGACCGCGACGGGGGAGCCCTTCAGCGTCGCGGCCATCGCGCCGACCAGGGTCGCGGGCGGGCAGACCAGCACGTCGATCCGCTGCGCCAACCCCGCGTCGAGGCCGTCGCGGACGGCCTCGGCCACCTTCAGCGAGGCCTGGAGGCCGTTCATCTTCCAGTTTCCCGCCACCAGCGGGCGCGGCCGTTCGGTCGTCATCACGTCTCCCCGGATCGTCACCAAGCGTCGTCGTCGACGGCGCCGTCATCACCAAGCGTTGCCGGGTAACAGGTCCGCCGCCGGGCGGCAAACCGGTGGCAGGCGCCGCTCTTTGCCTAACGGCGCTTATGCGGTATCGCGGCCGGATTCAGGGCGTCCCCGCGCGGGCGGCGCCTCCCAGGTTTTCGAGGATCGCGATGCTCCAGGGGTTCCGCGCCGCCAGCCAGAGCTGGCTCGGCAAGATCGTGGTGACGGTGGTGTTCGGCCTCCTGATCGCGGGCCTCGCCATCTTCGGCATCGGCGACATCTTCCGGGGCGGCGGCAGCAATGCGGTCGCCACGGTCGGCAGCACGCAGATCCCGGCCGAGGCCCTGCGCACCGCCTACCAGAACCAGCTCCAGCGCCTGTCGCGCCAGAGCCGGCGGCCGATCACCCCGGACCAGGCCCGGGCGCTCGGCCTCGACCGGCAGGTTCTGGCGCAGCTCATCACCGAGGCCTCCCTCGACCAGAAGACGAAGGATCTGGGCCTGCGCATCCCCGATACCGCGGTGGTGCGGCTGATCCAGGAGGAACCGGCCTTCAAGGGCGTGAACGGCGCCTTCGACGTCAACACGTTTCGCGACACTTTGCGCCAGGCCGGCCTGACCGAGCAGGGCTTCGTGCAGGAGCAGCGCGCCGTCGCCGCCCGCCTCCAGCTCGCCGACGCGATCACCGCCGACCTGCCGGTGCCGCTCGCCGCCCGCGAGGCGATCCACCGCTACACCGCCGAGCGCCGAGCGGCCGCCTACTTCACCCTGCCGGATGCGGCCGCGGGCGAGATCCCGGCCCCGACCGACGAGGAGGTGAACACCTTCTACACCGAGCGCAAGAGCGCGTTCCGGGCGCCGGAATACCGCAGCGTCAACCTGCTCGTCCTCGATCCGGCGACGCTGGCCAAGCCCGACGCCGTGCCGGAGGCCGAGGCCCGCGCCCGCTACGAATCCGAGAAGAGCCGCTTCGGCACCCCCGAGAAGCGCTCGATCCAGCAGATCGTGTTCCCGAACGACGCCGACGCCCAGGCCGCGCTCGCCCGCATCCGCAGCAACGCGGTGACCTTCGACCAGGTCGCGACCGAGCGCGGCCTCGACGCCAAGGCGCTCGACCTCGGTACCTTCGCCAAGTCCGAGCTGTTCGACCCGGCGGTGGCGGAGGCCGCCTTCGCGGCCGAGCCGAACGCCGTGAGCGAGCCGGTCAAGGGCCGCTTCGGCACGGTGCTCCTGCGGGTGACCAACGTGCAGCCCGGCGCCCGCAAGCCCTTCGAGGAGGTGGCCGGCGAGGTCCGCCAGGAGGTCGCCCTGGAGAAGGCCCGGGACGGCCTGGAAAAGGTCCACGACGCGATCGAGGACCAGCGCGCCGGCGCCAAGCCCCTGGCCGACATCGCCCGCGAGCAGGGCCTCGCCCTCGTCTCCGTGCCGGCGGTCGACGCGCAGGGCCGCGACCCGCAGGGCAAGGCTGTCGACGCGATCCCCGACAAGGACGCGACGCTGGCGGCGATCTTCCGGAGCGACATGGGCGCGGACAACGAGGCCCTGCGCACCCGCTCCGGCGGCTACGTCTGGTACGACGTGAGCAAGATCGATCCGGCCCACGACAAGCCGCTCGCCGAGGTCCGCGACGCCGTCGTGGCGCAGTGGAAGGCCGACGAGGTCTCTCGCCGCCTCGCCGCCAAGGCCCGCGAAGCGACCGAGCGCCTCGACAAGGGCGAGGCGATCGAGGAGGTGGCGAAGTCCCTGGGCCAGGAGACGAAGACCGCGACCGACATCGCCCGCGGCCGCGGCCGCGACGGCCTCTCGACCGAGGGCGTCGCCCGCCTGTTCGCGACGCCGGTGGGCAAGGCCGGCACGGCCTCGGGCGACGCGACCGCCCGGGTGGTGTTCCGGGTGACGGGCGCCACGGTGCCGGCCTTCGTGCCGACGGCCCAGGGCGCGGTCGCGGTGGAGGGGCAGTACCGCACGGCGCTCGCCGACGACGTGCTCGCCCAGTACATCGCCGACGTGCAGAAGCAGGCCGGCGTGTCTGTCAACGAGGGCGCCTTCCGACGCGCCATCGGCGGCGAGTACTGATCCCGTGCTCGTCTCGCCATCCCAGGAGGCCGCCGCCGCGGCCTACGAGTCGGGCCGCCCGGTCCTCCTGCGCGCCACCCTGGTGGCCGATCTCGAGACGCCGGTCGCCGCCTTCCTGAAGCTGAAGGCGGGGCGCGAGGGCGCCGCCTTCCTGCTCGAATCGGTCGAGGGCGGCGCCGTGCGCGGTCGCTACTCGATGATCGGGCTCGATCCCGACCTGATCTGGCGCTGCGCCAGGGGCCGGGCCGAGCGCGCGAACGCCCCCGACCTCGCCGCCTTCGCGCCCGAGGAGGCCGCGCCCCTCGACAGCCTGCGGGCGCTGATCGCCGAGAGCGCGATCCCCGCCGAGGCGGGCCTGCCCCCGATGGCGGCCGGCCTGTTCGGCTATCTCGGCTACGACATGGTTCGCGAGATGGAGCGGCTCGACGCGCCCCATCCCGACCCGATCGGGGTGCCGGACGCGATCCTGGTCCGCCCGACCGTGATGGTGATCTTCGACGCGGTGCGCGACGAGATCGCCCTCGTGGCGCCGATCCGCCCTGCCCCCGGCCTCTCGGCCAGGGCCGGCTACGAGGCGGCCCTGGCGCGTCTCGAGCGCGCCGCCGACGCGCTGGAGGGCCCGCTGCCGGTCGAGGCGCGGCAGAACCCGACCGAGATCCCGGCACCGGAAGCGGTCTCGAACGTCGCACCCGACGATTTCCTGGGCATGGTCGCGCGGGCCAAGGAGTACATCGCCGCCGGCGACATCTTCCAGGTGGTGCTGTCGCAGCGCTTCGAGGCGCCGTTCACCCTGCCGCCGCTGGCGCTCTACCGCTCGCTGCGCCGGGTCAACCCGGCGCCGTTCCTATGCTACCTCGATTTCGGCGACTTCCAGATCGTCTGCTCGTCGCCCGAGATCCTGGTGCGGGTGCGCGACGGCGCGGTCACCATCCGGCCGATCGCCGGCACCCGCCGCCGCGGCGCGACGCCGGAGGAGGATCGTGCGCTCGCCGACGAGCTGCTGGCCGACCCCAAGGAGCGCTCCGAGCACCTGATGCTGCTCGACCTCGGCCGCAACGACGTCGGTCGTGTCGCCGAGATCGGAAGCGTGCGGGTGACGGATTCGTTCTTCCTCGAATTCTACAGCCAGGTCATGCACATCGTGTCGAACGTCGAGGGCCGCCTCGATCCCCGGCACGACGCCCTCTCGGCGCTCGCCGCAGGTTTCCCCGCCGGCACGGTCTCGGGCGCGCCCAAGGTGCGGGCGATGCAGATCATCGACGAACTGGAGCGCGAGAAGCGCGGGCCGTACGGCGGCTGCATCGGCTATTTCGGCGCCGACGGCCAGATGGACACCTGCATCGTGCTCCGCACCGCCATCGTCAAGGACGGGCGCATGCACGTCCAGGCGGGTGCCGGCATCGTGCACGATTCCGATCCGGCCTCCGAGCAGCAGGAATGCGTCAACAAGGCGAAGGCGCTGTTCCGGGCGGCGGAGGAGGCCGTTCGGTTCGCCGCGCAGGCGCGGCGCGGGCAGTAGCGGGTCCGCTTTCCGGAGGGCGGCTCCATCGACAAGTCGACGGAGCCAAGTCGACGGAGCCAAGTCAACGGACGGACAAACCCAGCTCCTGTCACCCTCCGCGTCTGGGATTGCCCCGTTTCTGTGGACGGCTACGGGGCTTGGCTGACCAGGGTCCCGGTTGCGGGTTTTGGGGGATACTCCTGTTCGTAGACGAGGGGTGAGCGGTAGCCCAGGGCGGAGTGTCGCCGTACGGGGTTATAGAAGCCCTCGAGGTAGCTGAAGAGGGCCATGCGGGCCTCGGGCCGGGACTGGAAGCGCCGGCGGGCGAGCAACTCGCATTCCAGGGTCGAGAAGAAGCTCTCGGCCATGGCGTTGTCGTAGGCATCACCGACCGAGCCCATCGAGGGCCGCACACCCGCCTCGCGGCAGCGGCTGCCGAAGGCTAGCGATGTATATTGCGAGCCCTGATCCGAGTGGTGGATCACGTCCCGCGGCTTTCTCTGGCCGACAGCCATCTCGAGCGCGTCCAGTACCAGTTCAGTTCGCAGATGATCCGCCATCGACCAGCCGACGATCCGACAGCTGAACGCATCGAGCACGATCGCCAGGTAGAGGAACCCGGCACGCGTTGGGATGTAGGTGATGTCTGCGACCCAGAGCCGGTTGGGTTCATCGGCCGCAAAGCTGCGGTCGACCAGGTCCGGAGCCGGTCGGGCCTCCTGATCGCGCCGCGTCGTCACCGGTCCGCCGCGGCGATGGCACGCCCCGACGAGACCCGCCTGTCGCATCAGCCGGGCGATGCGCTTGCGGCTGTGAGCCTC
>NZ_FPCB01000045.1:0-47748 GCF_900116815.1 Methylobacterium sp. 174MFSha1.1
GTCGCGTCCCGCCGCCGCTTGAGGAGCGGCGGGACGCGACCTTCGGTGAGCAAGGAGCTGTAAGCACGGCCAAGGCCAGAGCAGGATGAGGGACCTGGGACCAGGACACTCCGCCACGTCATCGCGCGTCACAGCGCGTCGGGATGTTGGGAGCCTGGTTCTTCGCAAGGAACGCTTGTGCGCACCCCTTGGTGGCCCGCCGTCGTCCTCGTCGCATCAACCGCGGCGGCACGACGGCATCAGAGGCCGGATACATGACTGCTCCTGAACCGACTGGCTCAAACCGATGCTCACAAACCCTTGCGAAACGGGGGCCGTCCATACATGACGTGGAGGGTATCAACGGCATCGAATCCGGTCGAAGGATCGCGGCCGGGCGATCGGCACGAACCCTTCCCCGATCACCCGCCTCAGAACGGCAGGATCCCGAACTCGGCGACGCGGCGGTTATGCTCGGCCCAGAGACGCATCATCTTGGCGAACAGGCCCGGCTTCGCGGAAGCCCGGGCGGAAGCGACGGAACGGGTCGCGGCGATCGACGGCGAGGAGGCCATGGGTTCGGCTCCGAGTTGGGAGGTCAAGGTGGAACTCTGTGGTTCCTGTCCCCGACCATGCCGCCGATGTTGCGTCGCAACAATCATCGATCTCGCAGCTGCGATATGCATTGATCGCATGCAACAGGCGTCATCATGCCGATTTGCCCGTCAATCATGCATAATATGCCTGGCTGACGGGCGTTAAGCTTCTCCGAGAGGCTCTATCTCAGCCATCGATGGCGGTCAGGTCGACCTCCGTGGTGATCGTGCCGAGGATCCGGGCGCGGGCGTGTTCCAGGGCCTCGCAGGCCTCGGTCAGGGTCCGCAAGGGAGTCCGGCCCCACTCGGTCATCAGGACCACGCCGTCGAGGAGCGGCGCCAGCGCCACGGTGGCGGCCGAGCGGCCGACCGGCGGCAGGTCGACGATCACCACGTCGTAAGCGTCGGACAGGCTGGTGAGCAGCGCCTCCATGGCGGGCGAGCCGAGCCAGTGCGGCGAGGGCAGCAGCTCATGCGCGAGGGGCAGCACGTCGCACCCGTCGGTGAGCGCCGTGACATGCGCGCGCCAGCTCTCCGTCGCCCGGATGCCGAAGCCGCGGAGATCCGCGACGACCCCCTCGCCCGTCCCGGATTCGCGCAGCACCGGGTCGGCGGCGTCGGCGTCGATCACCAGGGCGCGCGCGCCCGCGGCGGTGTAGAGCCGCGCGAGCTCGATCGCCGCGAGCGCCTTGGTGCGCCCGCAGGTGCGTCCCGCCGCGGTGAGGCCGATGGTGCGCAACGGCACGGCGTGGCTGGCCGAGGCGAGGGAGAGCCGGGTCCATTGCAGGCCCTCCGCCAGCCCGGCGCAGAGCCGCGCCTCGTCGGTCAGGCCGCGGCGGCGAAGCCCCGCGCGCCCCGACGGCCGGGCCGGAATCCAGCCGAGGCAGTCCCGCCCGGTCGCGGCCCGGACCTGGCGCCGGGAGCGGGCGCGCCCGTCGAGGAGGAGCCCTGCGACCCCGACCATCACGAATAGCCCGGCCCCCGCCGCCGCGCCCGCCGGCATCGTCATCCGCAGGCCGGGATTGGAGCGGAACAGCGGCCGGGTCGCCGCGGTGATGACGCGGGAATCGGCCACCGGGGCGCTCTGACGCTGCACCGCCTCGGCCAGCACCACCAGCAGGCTCTCATAGACCTTGCGCGAGGTCTCGGCGGCGGATTCGAGCTCCTCCAGCGTGCCGGGCTCGTCGTCCGCCGGCGCCCGGGGCACGATCTGGCTGCCGGCGCTCGCCACCGGCCCGTCGGCCTCGTCGCGCCGGCCGCGCCGGATGCGGTAATTGTGGGTGGCGCGGAATTCCTGCACGGCGCGGATCGCCGTGTTCATCTGGTTGCGGAACCGGTCGACCCGCTCGTTGAGCCAGTCGGTGGCGAAGCGCGAGGCCTCGATGCGGGCCTCCATCTTCTCGCGCAGGAACTGCTCGACCACGGCGTTGACGATGTCGGCCGCCTTCTGCGGGTCGCGGGCCGAGAAGGTGATGTCGAGGGCGTAGGCGAGGCCGGCGCGGCGCACGTCGAGCCGGGCCGCGAAGGTGTCGAGGAGGCGCCGCTCGGCCTCGAGGCCGCTATCGACCTCCGCCTCGGCGCGCCCGGTCGCGCCCTTGAAGGACGCGCGGGCATTCTCGAACAGGGCGACGGCGCGCTCCTGCACGTCTGCGGCCCAGGCCGGGAGCCGGAGGCTCGCGCCGGCGAATTCCGGATCGCCCCGCAGGCCGAGCTTGTCGATCACCATCTTGGCGACCTTCTCGGAGCGCAGGATCGCCACCTGGTTGGCGATCTGGCCGGTATCGATGGCGAAGCGCGCCTCGCCGCCGGGCTCGGCGAAGAGCGGCGGCATCTTCGAATCGATCACCAGCTGCGCCCGGGCGGTGTAGACCGGGGTCGAGGCCATCGCGAAAAGGGCGCCGAGCGCCGCCCCCGCGAGGGCACAGGCGAGGATGCGGGTGCGGCGGCGGCGGAGGAACGCGAGGATGTCGCGGACCTCGAGGCTGCGCGTCTCCGGCGGGTCGTCCCGAAGGCGGGGGGCGAGGGACGGGTCGGTCCAGATCGGGTTGTTCAGCAAGATCGCGCTCTCTTCGGCTCGACCGCGGCGGGGGATCCGGGATCGGCGGCTCCCCCGCGGGCGCTGGTGGCCGCCGCGGACGGCACCCCGTGATCTCTCGATCCCGAGGCGTCGCCCGTGACCCTCCGAGGTGTACGTCCGGCACGGGCGGCGCCGGAACGCCGCGGAACGGCGTAGGCGCGGCCCGGAGGCGCCCGGGCGGCGGAGGCGGGGCTCCGCCGATCGCCCGTCCCCTACCCCTTCGGTCGGGCCGCGCCGCCCCCGCCTCCTCCCGAAGGCGGCGGCGCCTCCCCGGAGGGTGGAGGACCGGCCCAGCCCACCCGATCCGGCCGGTCGAGGCGGCCCGGCCCCGCCGCCCCCAAAGCCTGTGCTGCCGGGCGGCGCGGCCGCGGCCTAGGCTCCGATCCTCGTCGAGGCCGAGCCCGCGCGCTCGGCGAAACCCGCGACCCGACGGACAGGAGCCCGCCCGCATGCCGATCACCGACGTGTCCCTCGAGGAGGGCGCCAGCATCACGCATCCGGAGCTCGTCGACCTCGCCGGCTGCCGCATCGGCGCCGGCGCCCGAATCGGGCCGTTCGTGCAGATCCGGCCGGGGAGCCGCGTCGGCGCGCGCTGCAAGGTCTCCTCGCACAGCGTGCTCGGCCCTGCGGTCGAGCTCGGCGAGGGCGTGTTCGTCGGACACGGGGTGGTGATCGGCGACGGCGGCGGCGCCCGGCCGACCCAGATCGGCCCCGGCGCGTCGCTGGGATCGCGCGCCACGGTGCTGCCCGGACTGGTGATCGGCCGGGGCGCGATGATCGGCGCCGGCGCCGTCGTCGTCGGCGACGTCCCGGATTTCGCCCTGGTGGTCGGCGTGCCCGGCCGGGTCGTGGGCGACGCCCGCGACCGGCGCGGCCTCGAACCGCACGATCCGGCCGGGCGCCTCGACGAGGTCGCGGCCGGGTGAAGCGCGATCACGCGATCGGAAGCCCGGCGGAGTTGCACCGGGCAACCCCGCCGGGCCGGTCATGACCCGTCAGTGCGTCGCCGCGGCGGTCGGGATTCCGGTGACCTGCGCCGCGGGCTCCTCGCTCAGCCAGCGGTACAGGACCCCGCCGAGCGCCCCGCCGATGATCGGCGCGACCCAGAACAGCCAGAGCTGCGCCACCGCCCAGCCGCCGACGACGAGGGCCGGACCGGTGCTGCGGGCCGGGTTGACCGACAGGTTGGTGATCGGGATGCCGACGAGGTGGACGAGGGTGAGGCAGAGCCCGATCGCCAGCGGCGCGAAGCCGACCGGCGCCTTGCCGTGGGTCGCCCCCATGATGACGAACAGGAACATCATAGTCAGCACCACCTCGGCAAGGAAGCACGCGACGAGGGAGTACTGACCGGGCGAGTGCTCGCCGTAGCCGTTGGCCGCGAAGCCCTTGGCGAGGTCGAAGCCCGGCGCGCCGGAGGCGATCACGTAGAGCAGCCCCGCCGCCGCGACGCCGCCCACGAGCTGCGACACGATGTAGGGGACGATGTCCCGGGCCGGGAAGCGCCTCCCCGCGGCGAGCCCGATCGTCACCGCCGGGTTGAGATGGCAGCCGGAGACGTGGCCGATGGCGTAGGCCATGGTGACGACGGTGAGGCCGAAGGCGGCCGAGACCCCGAGCAGGCCGATGCCGACCTGCGGGAAGGCCGCCGCGACGACCGCGCTGCCGCAGCCGGCGAAGGTGAGCCAGAAGGTGCCGATCCCCTCGGCGGCACATTTGCGGATGTCCATGGGACGTCTCCTCGTGCGGGATTGGGCTTCGCGTTGAACGGCTTGCGTGAAGACTTGTTTTTGTACCGACGACTTTGCGGACTTGGCGGCCCCGGGCCGGGCTTCGTGCCGGCTTGATCGAGCACCAGGACATCGTCCGCGAGCAACCGCCGCGGATTCGACGCCGCGCGTCTCCCGGATCAGTCGTGGACGCAACTTGCCCACCAGAACTCCGAGGCATGTTCCGAGCTTTGGTGCCGACCGGATGCTTATAGCGCAGGTTTCGACGGCAAAAAAAGCCCAAACGATCCGGTTTCGTACTTAAAGGTATTGCGACTGGCCGCTTCGTCCGGCGTCAGAGTGGCTTTCGACCGCAACCGAGGGGGCGCTTCGCAACAAGCCGCTGCAACCCGAAGCAGATTGCGAAGCCTCGAACCCCGGCAAATCAACGTCTGCGGGTGGATCATGTCGTCTGATTCAAGGCAGCGTCGAGCCTGTAATGCAGCCTCTTCGGCAGGATCATCCTCCACTGCTCTGTCCCCGCGCAAGCCGCCATCCCGACGAGGACCGCAACCGCCGCCGCGCATTCCTCGGCATCGAGTTTGGCGAGGAGAGCCTCGATGCCAGGGGATACGGCAAGGCCCTTCAGGCCGGCGATGCGCGCGACCTGCGCCGGCGCAAAGACGGCGCTCGGCGGGCGGGGTTCGCTCTCCACGGCAAGCGTCGGGACGACGGCATAGATCTCGTCGAGCCGCAGAGCGACCGCGATCGCGTCGAGGCGCAGGACGGCGTCCGGCGCCTGGAGGAGCTCGTAGCGCCAGCCGGCGCCCTCCCGGTGATACGCCTCGATCCGGCGCTGGTCCTGGGCGACGAGCACGAAGTGGCGGAGATCGGGCAGGCCCTGATAGGCGAGCCATTTCCGGCCGCGATCGTAGCGCTCGGTCGAGGGGGACAGGACTTCCAGGATCACCGTTGCGCCGGCCACGCCCTTCGTGTCCGGATCGGCCACGACGCCGTCGCCGCACGCGACGAAGACATCCGGATAGAACCGCGCCGTGCCGGCCTCGAGCCGCATCGTCTCCCGGAACGAGGCGCAGGGGCCATCAGGGGCAAGGCGCGCCGCGACGAGCCCGTCGAGGCGCCGGGTCAGGGCGTGATGCGCGGTCGAGCCGCCGACCATCATGCGAAAGACTTGGCCGTCGATATACTCGAGCCGTTCCCCGTCCTCGGCCGCCGCGCAGAGACGATCGTAGCCGTCGAGGTCGACGCGCACGTCGTGCCGCAGAGCGGGCATGCCGGTACTCCGAAGATGAAAACCGGCGCGATCGTAGGCGAGGGCCGCGCGGTTCGAAAACCCCTCACCGGGGAGGCGTGCACCTCACCGCCGCCCGAACAACCGCTCCACGTCCGACAGCTTCAGCTCGACATAGGTCGGCCGGCCGTGATTGCACTGGCCGGAGAACGGCGTCGCCTCCATCTCGCGCAGGAGCGCGTTCATCTCCTCGGGCCGCAGGCGGCGGCCGGCGCGGATCGAGCCGTGGCAGCTCATCCGCGACAGGACGGCGTCGAGGCGGCGGGCGAGCGGATCGGCCCCGCCCTCGACGAGCGCATCGACCACGTCGGTGAGGAGCGCGCGCAAGGATCCGCCGGCGAGCGCGGAGGGCACCTCGCGCACCAGCACCGCGCCGTGACCGAAGGCTTCGAGGACGAGGCCGAGATCCTGCAGGGAGTCGGCCGCGTCGGCGAGCCGGTCGGCCTCGACGGGATCGAGCTCGACCACCTCGGGGATCAGCAGGATCTGCCGGGCGATGCCGCCGCCCGCCCGCTCGCGCTTCAGCCGCTCGTAGACCAGCCGCTCGTGGGCGGCGTGCTGGTCGACGATGACGATGCCGTCCCGGGTCTGGGCGACGATGTAGGTCTCGTGCAGCTGCGCCCGCGCCGCGCCCAAGGGGTGCTGCTCGGCGGGATGGGGGGGCGCTTCAACGGCCGGTGCGCGCTGGTCGGCGCTCGGCAGGGCGAGGTCGCCGGAGAAATGCGCCTGGCGCCCCTCGCCGAAGCCCTCGGCGGGCGGTCCCTCGTAGGCGGCCTGGTCCGGCTCGCGGGCCTGCCACGGTGCAAGAGCCGCATCGCGGCCGAAATCGCGCGCGAAGTCCTCCGGCCGCCCCGAACCGGCCGGCCGGGACGGCGCCGTCTCGTCGCGGCGCGAGAACAGGCTCGCTGGCGGGCGCTGGGGCATGGAGGCGGGTGCCTGCGCCGGCACCGGCGTCACCGCCGGCCGCAGGCTCTCCAGGGTGCGGGCCGCGACCGTGGCGGAGCTGCGCCCGCCCTCGCGGCGCAGGGCCTCGTGGATGGCGCTGACGATGAGCCCGCGCACCAGGCCGGGATCGCGGAAGCGCACCTCGGTCTTGGCCGGATGGACGTTGACGTCGACGAGGGCCGGGTCGCAGGTCAGCGCCAGGGCCAGGACCGGATGGCGGTCGGAGGCCATCACGTCGGCATAGGCCCCGCGCACCGCCGAGAGCAGCAGCCGGTCGCGCACCGGCCGGCCGTTGACGACGAAGTGGACATGGGTGGCTGCCGCCCGGTGGAAGGTCGGCAGGCCGACATGGCCGTCGAGGGCGAAGGCCTCGCGCTCCAGGCTCAAGGGGGCGGAGTTCTGGCCGAAATCCGGGCCGAGCACCGCCACCAGCCGGCGCAGCCACGAGCCCGGCCCGGTCTCGGCCGGGAAGACGAGGCCCGCGGACGAGGAGCCCTCGCCCGTCAGCGTGAAGCGGATCTGCGGGTGGGCGACCGCGAGGCGGCGCAGGATCTCGCCCACCGCCGTCGCCTCCGCCCGATCGGACTTGAGGAATTTCAGCCGCGCCGGGGTGGCGGCGAAGAGGTCCGTCACCTCGATCCGGGTCCCGGTTTGGGCAGCGGCCGGGCGCACCGGGCCCTTCTCGCCGGCATCGACGACGATCACGTGGCCGTTGTCGGTGCCGGGCACCCGCGAGGTGATGGCGAGCCGCGCCACCGCGCCGATCGACGGCAGCGCCTCGCCGCGAAAGCCGAGGGTGTCGATGCGCTCCAGGTCGCCGTCGGGCAGCTTCGAGGTCGCGTGGCGCTCGACCGCGAGCGCGAGATCCTCCGCGCTCATGCCGCCGCCGTCGTCGACGACCCGGATCAGCTTGCGCCCGCCGGCCGCGATCGTCACCGCGATGCTGGAGGCCCCGGCATCGACCGCGTTCTCGACCAGCTCCTTGACCGCCGAGGCCGGCCGCTCGACCACCTCGCCGGCGGCGATGCGGTCGACGAGGACCGGGTCGAGGCGGCGGACCGAGGGGCGTCCGGGGGATGGGTTGGCCATGACGAGAATATAGGCTTTCGCGGGCGGCGCCAGAAGGTGCAGGATCCGGCGTTTCCACCGGATGGATCGACGCGGATGGCGCAAGGTGACGGGGCCCTCGATTCAGGGATTCGCCCAGTCGGGACTCTTGCGGCCGACGTGGTCCTGCGTCCCTGCACGGAGGGCGACCTTCCGGCGGTGACGGCGATCTACGCCCACGCGGTCGCCACCGGCCGGGCCTCGTTCGAGCTCGAGCCGCCGGACGAGGCCGAGATGCGACGGCGCCGGGCCGAGCTCGTCGCCGGCGGCCACCCCTATCTCGTCGCCGAGCGGGCGGGCCTCGTGGCCGGTTACGCCTATGCGGGCCCGTACCGAACCCGGCCGGCCTATCGCGGCACGGTCGAGACCTCCGTCTACGTCCGGCCGGACCAGGCCGGGCGCGGCCTCGGCCGGCGCCTGCTGGAGGCGCTGGTCGCGCAGGCGGAAGCGGCGGGGTTCCGCCAGATGGTGGCGGTGATCGGGGACTCGCACAACGCCGCCTCGATCGCCCTGCACGCCGCCCTCGGCTTCCGGCATGTCGGGGTGCTGCGATCCGTCGGCTGGAAGCACGGCACCTGGCTCGACACGGTGCTGATGCAGCGCCCCCTCGGGCCGGGCGACACGAGCCCAGCCGACGGGACCCCGCCGGACCGATGAGGGAAAGGTCTGTCGCGGCGTCAGTTACGGGGACTTAACCCTGCCGGTTGTAACGCTCTTAACCATGATGGCTCGCCGGAGGTGGCGGGGCGGAGCGGAGCGGCAGGCCCGTGGCGGACGAGCGGCGAACATCCGGACAGGCCGGCTCCGGTATCCCGGCCCTGATGCTGGCGGCCTCCCTGCTCGGCGCGGGACCGGTCGCGGCGCAAGGGCTTGGCCCGAATGCGGCGCCGGGCCAGGATCTCGGCCAGAACCTCGGCCAGACTCTCGGCCAGGGACTGAGCCTCGGTCAGGGGCCGGGCGATCCGTCCCTGGCCGGCCCGCTTCCGGGCGGGCAGGATCCCGGCACCTTCGCGCTCCGGGCCACCAACCCGGCGCTCCAGGGCGGCCTCGCCCGGGGCGTCGGCCGGCCGGGCGCGGGCACCCGCTCCGGCGCGAGGCCGCGCACCCCGCCGCCGCGGCGCACGCGCCCGCCCACCACCGCGATCACCCGCCAGGCGACCCAGCAGGGCACGGCAGAGGATGCGCGCCTGCGCCCGACCGTGCAGGTCCCGGTCTCGGGGCTCCCCGACATCGCCGGCGCAGTGCCGCTCCTGCGCCGGCGCACCCTCGATCCCCTCGACCCCTACGGGCCGCTGGGCATCCGGGTCGGCAGCCTCACCCTGTTCCCGGCCCTGCAGCAGAGCGTCGGCTACGATTCGAACCCCGACCGCTCGATCTACCGGCGCGGCTCGATGGCCCTGCGCAGCCAGGGCGAATTGCGCGTCGAGAGCGACTGGTCGTCCCACTCGCTCACCGGCGAGGCGCGCTTCGGCTACTTCAACTATCCGGACAACCGCAACGCCAACCGTCCGGACGGCGACGGGGCGATGCGGCTGCGCCTCGACGTCGCCCGCGACACCAAGGTCGACGTCGAGGGCCGCTACGCGATCTCGACCCAGCGCGCCGGCAGCCCGGACCTGAACGCCCAGGTCCGCGACCGGCCCCTCGTCGCCGCCTATGGCGGCACCGTCGGGGTGACGCAGAACTTCAACCGGCTGCAGGTGACGGTGGCGGGCCTGATCGACCGCCAGACCTTCGAGAACGCCCAGCTCGCCGACGGGACCTTCCTGCGCCAGGACGACCGCAACGCCAACCAGTACGGCCTGCGCCTGCGCACCGGCTACGAGATCCGCCCCGGCTTCACCCCCTTCGTCGACACCCTGGTCGACACCCGGGTCCACGACTTCGCGGTCGACCAGTCCGGCCTGCGGCGCGATTCCGACGGCGTGACGGTGCGCGCCGGATCGAGCTTCGAGTTCAGCCGGCTGCTCGCCGGCGAGGTCTCGGCCGGGTACCTGTCGCGCCACTACGCCGACAGCCGCCTGCGCGACGTCACCGGCCCGGTGATCGACGGCTCGGTGACCTGGGCGGCGACCGCCCTCACCTCGCTGCGGGTCGGCGCCTCCACCGGCGTCCTCGAGACCATCGTGCCGGGGGCGAGCGGCATCCTCACCCGCACCGCCGTCGCCGAGATCACCCACGACCTGCGCCGCAACCTGCGCCTGACGCTGACCGGCACCCTGATCAGCAACGACTACCAGGGCACCAGCATCCGCGAGCAGGGCTACAGCGCCGGTGTCCGGCTCGATTACCGCCTCAATCGCTGGCTCGGCATCCGGGCGAGCTACGCCCGCGAATTGCTGCGCAGCACGGCGATCGGGTCGAGCTATCATTCGGACACGTATCTGGTCGGGGTGCGGGTCAACCCGTAACCGACCTCTCCCTGCGACACCCGCACCGCGCAACCCGGACCACCCTCCCCCGGTTCTACCCGGAGACCTCGATCCGGAGGGAGGGCGTGTCCGCGCGATGACGAGAGCGTTCCGGCCCGAGCGCATCTTCCTGGTCACCAGCCTGGTGCTGACCATCGCGGCGGCGGTGGCGCTCTACGTGCTGCAGGCGACCACGCTCACCATCGCGGTGGCGCCGCGGGACGGGACCGAGCCGGCGCTGATCCGCGCCTACGCGGAGGCCCTGAAGAGCACCCAGAAGGGGGTGCGCCTGCGCATCCTGCCCTTCGACGACGTGCGCGAGAGCGCCAAGGCGCTCGAACAGGGCAAGGCCGACCTCGCGGTGGTGCGGCCGGACGTCGACCTGCCGGCGAACGGCCTGACGCTCGCGATCCTGCGCGACCAGGCGATGCTGATCGCCTCGCCGGCGCCGTCGGGCATCACCACCTTCCCGGAACTCGCCCGCAAGCGCCTCGGCATCGTGGCCCACCGCGACGCCGACCTGTGGCTGTTGAAGAGCCTGATGGGCTATTACGGCCTCACCCTCCAGGAGGGCGGCAACGGCCCGATTCCGGCCGGTCAGGTGCGGCTGGTGCCTCTGGCGGAAGAAGACCTCGCCGGCGCCTTCGCGGAGAAGCGCATCGACGCGGTGGTGGCGGTGATCGCGCCCGCCGCCCCGATGGCGTTGCGCCTCGTCGCCACGGTCCAGGCGGCGAGCCGGACCCGCAAGGTCGCGTTCGTCGGCGTCGAGGACGGGCCGGCGATCATCGAGCGGCTGCCCCGGCTCCAGGCGGTGACGGTGCCGGCCGGCCTGTTCGGCGGCAGCCCGAAGGTGCCGGAGGAGGAGGTGAAGACGGTCGGTGCCTCCTACCGGCTGATGGCCCGAGCCACGATGAGCCGCACCGTGGCGGCGGACGTGACCCAGCACCTGTTCGAATTGCGCTCGCGGCTCTCCGACGCGACGCCGGCGGCCGACTACGTCGCGGCGCCGGCCTACGAGACCACCGCCGAGGCGACGAGCGCGCGGCTGCCGATCCATCCCGGCGCGATCGATTACTACGAGCGCGAGCAGCAGGGCTTCATCGAGCGCTACGGCGACTGGATCTACCTGCTGGCGGTGCTCGGCGGCGGCTTCGGCTCGGCGCTCGCCTGGCTGCGCCAGCGCCTGCGCCGCCTGCGGCGCGAGCGGATCGACGTGGTGATGGACCGCCTGCTCGAAATCCTCGCCGAGGCGCGCCGGGCGAATCCGGCCGGGCTCGACGCCCTGACCGGCGAGGTCGATGCGCTCGCGGCGGACGTCGTCCGCTACACCCGCGAACGCGAGACCGACACCCGCACCATGGCGGCGGTGATGATCGCGATCGAGACCGCCCGCTCCACCATCGCCGATTGCCGGCGCATGGCCGGCGAGGCGGTGCCGCCGCGGCCCGCCTTCCGGCTCAGCGCGGCGGAGTAGTTTGCTTTATCGCACCATCGCGAGGGGAGCGCCGGACTTCGACAGGGCGCCGTCCATGGCGCCGCCGGCCGGGCGCAGGCGCGCCGCGACCGTGCCGCCGGGCTGGTAGAGGTAGACTTCGCCGTCCCGATAGTCCCAGGCCGTGACCTTGGCGAGGTCCTTGTTGGCGCAGCCCGTGGACGAGGCCTTGTAGAGGTCGAGGGCCGGGGTGCTGGCGAGGTTGACCCGGCAGCTCGCGCCGGTGGCGTCCTTGGCGGTCCAGCCGCCGACGACGCCCGAGCGCCCGCCGCTCGACACGACGGGAGGCGGCGGCGGGGGCGCGATGGCGGCCTGCTGCTGCACCGGCGGGGGGCTCGCCTCCGCCACGATCGGGCCGCCGGGATTGGCGACGACCGGGCCGGGAGGCGCGGCCGCGGCGCCGGGCGGCGGGGCCAGGGGCGCCGAGGTCACCGGGCCGGAGGACAGGCCGGGGCCGAGATCCGGCTCCTCCGGCGGCAGCGGCCGGGCTACCCGCGGAACTGGACGCGCCGAGGCGCCGATTCCCCCGGTGTCGAAGCGCGACGAGGAGCAGGCGCCGGCGCTCGCGGCGAGGGCCAGGGCGGCGACGGTGCAGAGAATCTGACGCGGCATCGAGGGGTCCTGCGGCAATCCGGGTCTGGCCGGCGGCGGCCGTTCTTCGGGGATCGGTTGTGCCCGGCAAATACGATCCCGGGAGGGCGCGTGCAGGGGTTTCCCCAACGACAAAGGCGCCCGAAGGCGCCTTTTCGAGGGGGTGTGGCCGACAGGACCCAGTCGGCCGCACCGGATGCGGTCGCGCGGACGGTCAGACCTCGCGCGCCACCATCATCTTCTTGATCTCGGCGATGGCCTTGGCCGGGTTCAGGCCCTTCGGGCAGGTATTGGCGCAGTTCATGATGGTGTGGCAGCGATAGAGCCGGAACGGGTCGTGCAGGCCGTCGAGGCGCTCGCCGGTATTCTCGTCGCGGCTGTCGATCAGCCAGCGATAGGCCTGGAGCAGGGCCGCCGGGCCGAGGAAGCGGTCGCCGTTCCACCAGTAGCTCGGGCACGAGGTGGTGCAGCAGGCGCAGAGAATGCACTCGTAGAGCCCGTCGAGCCGCGCGCGGTCCTCGGGGGTCTGGCGCCACTCCTTCTCGGGCGAGGGCGTCTCGGTCTGCAGCCACGGCTCGATCGCCGCGTGCTGGGCGAAGAACGCGGTCAGGTCGGGCACCAGATCCTTCAGCACCGGCATGTGCGGCAGCGGATAGATCTTGACCTGGTTGGACTTGCAGTCGTCGATGCCGAGCGTGCAGGCCAGCGTGTTCTGCCCCATGATGTTCATGGCGCAGGAGCCGCAGATGCCCTCGCGGCACGAGCGCCGGAAGGTCAGGGTCGCGTCGACCTTGTTCTTGATCCACAGCAGCGCGTCGAGGACCATCGGGCCGCAATCGTCGCGATCGACGTAGTAGGTGTCGATCCGCGGATTGGCGCCATCGTCCTGGTTCCAGCGGTAGATCCGGAACTCCTGGACGTTCTTGGCCCCGGCCGGCTTCGGCCAGGTCTTGCCCTCGGTGTACTGGGAGCCTTTGGGGAGGTTGAACTGGGCCATCTGTCTATGCCTGATCGGTGCGGTCGAGCCCGAGGGGACGCAGCCGCACCCGTCCGGTCTCGATGGTGAGGAGGGCTCCGGAGAGAAGATCGGCCTGCGCCCCGTCGATCGCGCGTGCGACGAGGGGACCGACCCGTCCGGGCAGCGTGGTTCCCGTGCGGAGCTGGATGACGCTCGGCGCGGTCGCGTCCGACCGCGCCAGGGCAATCCCGAAGTCGAGATCGGCCGTCATGACGGCGCGACCGGAGGCCCGCGCCCAATCGATGATGTCGGTGTCGGGCGCGTCCTCCGCTCCGACCTCCGACCAGTGGATCGCGTCGTGTCCCAGGTCCTGGAGGTATGAAACCCAGGCGGGTGCGAGGTTCATGTCGACCACGATCCTCACGCCGCCGGCTCGAGAGCGATCTCGCGCTCCTGCGCCATCCAGGCCGCGTAACGCAGCGCCTCGAGAACGTCCTCGCGCTCGAGATAGGGATAGGCGGCCAGCAGCTCGTCGATGCTGACGCCCGCGCCGAGATTCCCTAGGATCATCGCGACCGTCACCCGCTTGCCGCGGATGCAGGCTTTCCCGGCCATGACGGCCGGGTCGCGGGTGATGCGGGGGAACTCGGTCATCGATCCCTCCAGTTCGGCCTCAGTACACGCGCGCCTTCGGCTCGATATACGCGATGTCGTTCGACATCGTGTAGGTGTGGACCGGCCGGTAATCGATCGCGACCTTGCGGGCGTCGGGGTCGAGCCAGGCGAGCGTGTGCTTCATCCACTGCTTGTCGTCGCGGTCCGGGAAGTCCTCGCGGGCGTGCGCCCCGCGCGACTCGGTCCGGTTGGCGGCGGATTCCATGGTGACGACGGCCTGACCGATCAGGTTGTCGAATTCCAGGGTCTCCAGGAGGTCGGTGTTCCAGACCAGCGAGCGGTCGGTCACCCTCACGTCCTCGGCGCCGGCCCAGACCTTGTGGATCAGGCCCTTGCCTTCCTCCAGCACCTCGCCGGTGCGGAACACGGCGCAGTTGTTCTGCATCGTCTTCTGCATCTCGAGGCGCAGCTCCGCCGTCGGCGTGCCGCCATTGGCGTAGCGGAAGCGGTCGAGGCGGGAGAGCGCCTTGTCGGCGGAATCCTTCGGCAGCTCCGGCAGGCGGCCGCCCTTCTCCACCGTTTCGGCGCAGCGCAGGCCCGCGGCGCGGCCGAACACCACGAGGTCGATGAGCGAGTTCGAGCCCAGCCGGTTGGCGCCGTGGACCGAGACGCAGGCCGCCTCGCCGATCGCCATCAGGCCCGGCACCACGTGGTCGGGGTTGCCGTCCTTCAGGGTCAGCACCTCGCCGTGGAAGTTCGTCGGGATGCCGCCCATGTTGTAGTGCACGGTCGGGATGACCGGGATCGGCTCCTTGGTCACATCGACGCCGGCGAAGATCTTCGCGCTCTCCGAGATGCCGGGCAGGCGCTCGTGCAGGATCTTCGGATCGAGGTGGTCGAGGTGGAGGAAGATGTGGTCCTGGTTCTTGCCGACGCCGCGGCCGGCGCGGATCTCCATGGTCATGGAGCGGGAGACCACGTCGCGCGAGGCGAGGTCCTTGGCCGACGGCGCGTAGCGCTCCATGAAGCGCTCACCCTCGGAATTCGTCAGGTAGCCGCCCTCCCCGCGCGAGCCCTCGGTGATGAGGCAGCCGGCGCCGTAGATGCCGGTCGGGTGGAACTGGACGAACTCCATGTCCTCGAGCGCGAGGCCCGCCCGCAGCACCATCGCGTTGCCGTCGCCGGTGCAGGTATGGGCCGAGGTCGCCGAGAAGTAGGCGCGGCCGTAGCCGCCGGTGGCGAGCACCGTCGTGGCGGCGCGGAAGCGGTGGATCTCGCCGGTCGCCTGGTCGATGGCGATCACGCCGCGGCAGCGCCCCTCCTCGTCCATGATCAGGTCGAGGGCGAAGTACTCGATGAAGAAGTTGGTCTGCGCCTTCACGGCCTGGCCGTAGAGGGTGTGCAGCATGGCGTGGCCGGTGCGGTCGGCCGCCGCACAGGTGCGCTGGGCGGTGCCCTTGCCGTAATCGGTGGTCATGCCGCCGAACGGGCGCTGGTAGATCTTGCCCTCGGCGGTGCGCGAGAACGGCACGCCCCAATGCTCGAGCTCGTAGACCGCGGCCGGCGCGTTGCGGACCAGATACTCGATCGCGTCCTGGTCGCCGAGCCAGTCCGACCCCTTCACGGTATCGTACATGTGCCAGCGCCAGTCGTCCGGGCCCATGTTGCCGAGCGAGGCCGAGATGCCGCCCTGCGCCGCCACGGTGTGCGAGCGGGTCGGGAACACCTTGGTGATGCAGGCGGTGCGCAGGCCCGCCTGCGAGCAGCCGACGGTGGCGCGAAGGCCGGCGCCGCCGGCGCCGACGATCACCACGTCGAAGCTGTGGTCGATGATGGTGTACGCCTTGCCGTTCTGGGCCGGCGCGGCGGAAGCGGTGGAGGCCATGGGCGAGGTTCCTGGTTTCTGGCGTTACGCGAAGGCCCGCAGGCTCACGCGCACGATGGCGTAGAGGCAGGCGACCGCGACGACGACGCAGTAGAAGTTGTTGGCGATCACCGCGGCGATGCGCAGACCCTTGTCATGGACGTAGTCCTCGATGACGATCTGCAAGCCCATCCGCATGTGGTTGGTGACCGAGAGGACGCCAAGGATGAGCAGGATCGCCACCAGCGGGTGCGACACCAGGGCGGCCGCCTCCGGATAGGGCCGGCCGGCCATCAGGGCGACGATCACCACGAAGGCCAGCACGAGGGGCACGTTCGAGACCGCGGTGACGCGGTGCATCCACCACTCGCGGGTGCCGTGGTGGGCGGGCCCTAAGCCGCTGACGCGGGCGCGCGGCGTGCGGATCGAGGGACGGATCTCGGGGCGGTTGTCGGCCATCGTCTATCCTCCTCAGCGCGCCACGAGGGCGACGACCCAGACCAGCACGGTCAGGGCGGTCGAGCCGATCAGGGTGAAGCGGGCCATCGCGATGCGGGTGCCGGGCTCCATGCCGTGGCCGAAATCCCAGACCAGGTGGCGGATGCCGCCGAGCATGTGGTGCAGCAGGATCCAGGTATAGACGAACAGGATCAGCCGCCCGAGGATCGAGCCGAAGAACCACGCCACCGGGCCGTAGGCGCCGGGACCCGCGGCGAGCGCGACCAGCCAGAGGGCGAGCAGCGCGGTGCCGCCGTAGAGCGCGACCCCGGTGATGCGGTGGGCCACCGACATCGCCATGGTCCAGGTCCAGCGGTAGATCTGGAGATGGGGCGAGAGCGGTCGCACGACCGGTCTGCCGGCGGGGTTCGTGGGCCTTGCGGTGTCCGCCATCGTGATCCTCGAGAAGTCCTGGTCTGTACCGGCTCTAAAGTGGGTCACCTACCGGCTCCGCCGCGCGAGCGCAACGTGGCCGCAAGGCGGGCCGGGTGACAGATCCATCCGCCTGTCTCCCTGGAACGCGTCCAATTCGCAATGCGGTTCTCGTTGACCCAGGCTTCGTCGTCCGCGAAGGCTGGACGCGCCCCTGGTCATCGTGGGCCGGCGCGATCTACCTTCGCGGCCGGCGAAACGATCGGCCGGGGACGGGCCGTCGCCCGGGAGGCGCCGCCATGCATTTCGATCTCGTCGACCTCAGCCTGTTCCGCCACGTCGTCGAGGCGGGCTCGATCACCCACGGGGCGAACCGCGCCAACCTGGCGCTCGCCGCGGCGAGCCACCGCATCCGCAGCATGGAGGCCTCGCTCGGCGCCGCCCTCCTCACGCGGGCGCGGCTCGGTGTCACGCCGACCCCGGCCGGGCGCACGCTGCTCGCCCATGCCCGCCAGATCCTCGGCAACGTCGAGCGACTGCAGGGGGATCTCGCCGCCTTCGCGGGCGGCGCGGCGGGGCAGATCCGGGTCCTGTCGAACACCAACGCGCTGACCGAGTTCCTGCCGGAGGTGCTCTCGGCCTACCTCGCCCTGCATCCGGGGGTGAGCGTCGACATCGAGGAGCGCCTGTCGGACGAGATCGTCGGCCTCGTCGCCGAGGGCGCGGCGGATCTCGGCCTCGTCGCCGGCACTGTCGAGACCGGCAGCCTCGAGACCCACCCGTTCCGTCGCGACCGCTTCGTGCTGGTGGTGGCGGAGGGCCACCCCCTCGCCGAGCGGGACTCGGTCCCCTTCGCCGAGGTGCTGGGCCACGACCTCGTCGGCCTCGACCGGGCGAGCGCGCTCACCCGCTTCCTCGCCGGCAAGGCCGGGCGCAGCGGCCAGCCCCTGCGCCTGCGGGTGCAGCTGCGCGGCTTCGACGCGGTCTGCCGCCTCGTCGAGTGCGGGGTCGGCCTCGGCATCGTGCCGGAGACGACCGCGCGCCGGGCCGCCCGCACCATGGGCATCGCCATCGTGGCCCTGGAGGACCCCTGGGCGGTGCGCGACCTGACGATCTGCCTGCGCGACCTCGCCGCCCTGCCCCCCTTCGCCCAGGACTTCGTCGCCCACCTGCGGGCGCCGCCGGCGTGAGGGCGCCTCTGCGGACGCCTTTGGGAACGCGGTCCTCCAGGCCCTGCACACCCGGCCCTTCCTCGAGTAAGACTGCCTCGGGTAAGACTGCGTCATCCGACGGCGACAGACGAGGCGACGACCCCACCCCATGCAGGATTCCGATCACCCGCGCGAGCCCGCCGTCCTGGTCGATGCCGAGGCGCATTCCGCCGGCTTCCGGCAGGTGCGCGAGGCGCGCCGGCTCGAACTGGTGGAGGATTACGTCGAGCTGATCGCCGACCTGATCGGCGACGGCGGCGAGGCGCGCCAGGTCGACATCGCCGCCCGCCTCGGCGTGGCCCAGCCGACGGTGGCCAAGATGCTCAAGCGCCTGGCCGAGGACGGGCTGGTGCAGCAGCGCCCCTATCGCGGCGTCTTCCTCACCGAGGCAGGCCGGGCGCTGGCGGCGGAGGCGCGGGAGCGCCACCGCATCGTCGAGTCGTTCCTGCTCGCGCTCGGCGTCAGCCCGGACGTGGCGCGCTGCGACGCCGAGGGCATCGAGCATCATGTCAGCCGCGAGACGCTGGAGGCGTTCCGCCGCTTCACCGCCGCCCGGACCGACGCGTAAGCAGACTTGCGTCGGCGGGCCAACGCAAGTCTGCTTATATTCTTGTTTTGTCGCAGATTTTCGCCGCAAATACCGGCAACCGTCTTTGCGGCGAAAATCTGCCTGGAGAACGCCGCCGGGCCGAGGCTTCGGTCAGGCCGCCCGGACGTTCCTGAGGAAGGCGTCGGTCTGCGCGCTCAGCTCGCGGGAGCGGTCCGACAGCTCGGACGAGGCGCCGATCACCCGCGCGGCGTTCTGGCCGGTCTCCTCGGCGGAGGCCGAGACGCTCGCCGTGCCGCTCATCACGTCGCCGGCCCCGGTCGCGGCCTGGGAGACGTTGCGGACGATCTCCTGGGTCGCGGCGTTCTGCTCCTCGACCGCGGCGGCGATCGCCGTCGTCACGGAGCTGATCTCGCGGATCCGCGCGCCGAAGCCGCCGATCGCCGAGACCGCCTGCGCGGTCGAATCCTGGATCCGGGCGATCTGCGTCGAGATCTCGTCGGTGGCCTTGGCGGTCTGGTTGGCGAGTTCCTTGACCTCCGCCGCGACGACCGCGAAGCCCCGCCCCGCCTCGCCGGCGCGCGCCGCCTCGATCGTGGCGTTGAGCGCCAGCAGGTTGGTCTGCCCGGCGATCGACGAGATCAGGCTCACGACGTCGCCGATCTTGCTCACCGCGCCGCTCAGTTCCTGGACCAGGCGCTGGGTCGCGTCGGCCTCGACCACCGCCGCTTCCGCGAGGCCGGCCGAGCCCTGGACCTGGCGACCGATCTCGGTGACCGAGCTGCCGAGTTCCTCGGAGGCCGCAGCGACCGTACCGATATTGGCCGAGGTCTGCCGGGCGGAGCCCGCCACCTCGCTCGAGCGGGCGCTGGTCTGGTCGGCGGTGCCGGCCATCGCGGCGGCGGCCGACTGCATCTCCGTGGCGGCGCCGGTCAGGCGCGAGAACAAGGCCGAGGAATCCTGGGCGAAGGCCGCGACCAGCGCCTCGAACCGCCGGGTGCGCGCCTCGTCGGCGGCCCTGGCCTCCATCTCGGCGTGGATGTCGACGAGGGAGCCGCAGATCCGCAGCGGCACGCCGTGCGCGTCGTAGGAGGCGCCGCCGGTGGCGCGGAACCACCGCGGCGTCCCGTCCGGCATCACGATCCGGTACTTGACGTCGTAGGCGCCCTGGTTCGCCACGTCCTTGATCGCCGCCGCGAAGGCCGACATGATCCGGTCGACGTCATCGCGGAAAATCCGGCTCGACCACGATTCCAGCTTGTCCGGATAGGCCTCGGCCGACGGGTAGCCGACGATGCGGCGGAATTCCGGCGTCCAGGTCACCTGGGTCTTCGGATGCGCGAGGTCGCCCCGATACGGCACGACCTCCCACAAGCCCACCCCGGCACGCGTCGCGAGCAGGTCGAGAAAGCCGTCTTTGCGTGCGAAGCGCTTCAGCATCGGGATGTCGGTCCGGTTCGTCCTCCGCCGTGAGTACAAGCGAGCAGTGAATATAATCTTACGCAACGGCTGCCACGAGCCGGAGACGGCCGTCGGCGCAAGGTCTTGCGCCGGCGCGGAGCCCGGAGGCGACCGGCCGGCGCCGGTATTCAGCGCGGCATCAGCGCCCAGTAATCGAGGTCGAGGATCACCGCCGGGTCGGTCGCCTCCCCGGCCTTGTCCGGATGGGCGGTGCAGGGCTGGTTCTTGGTCGCGATCGTGCGCAGGCGCAGGGCCCCGACATCGGTGCGCCCGGGCAGTTCGGCGGTCGCCAGCACCTCGCTCCAGGCATAGACCGTGTCGCCGGCAAACAGCGGCGCGACGTGGCGCCCGGCATTGATGCCGGCGATCGAGAAGGCGTTGCCCAGCCCGTTGAAGCTGAGGGCCCGGGCGAGCGAGATGACGTGACCGCCGTAGATCAGGCGCTTGCCGAAGCGGGTGTCCTTCGCGGCGTAGCCGTCGAAATGGACCTTGGCGGTGTTCTGGAACAGCCGGGTGGCGATCTGGTGCTCGGCCTCCTCGACGGTCATGCCGTCGACGTGGTCGATGCGCTCGCCGACCTCATAGTCGCTGAAGCGGTGCGGGCTGCCGGCGAGGCCGAGATCGTAGGCCTCCGCCCGCAGCGGCGGCAGGGCGGCGGCGAGGTCCTCCGGCGCCACCGCCTTGGCGAGGCTCGGCACCGCCTCTTCGGCAATCTTCGCCTCGGGGTCGCGCTTGCGCACCAGCACCCAGCGGCAATAGCTCAGCACCGCTTCGCCGTTGGCGTCGTATCCCGTCGAGCGGACATAGACCACGCCGGTCTGGCGGTTCGAGCTCTCCTTGAGGCCGATCACCTCCGAGACCGCGTTCAGGGTCTCACCCGGATAGACCGGCCGCAGGAAGCGCCCCTCCGCGTAGCCGAGATTGGCGACCGCGTTGAGCGAGATGTCCGGCACCGTCTTGCCGAACACGACGTGGAACACCAGCAGGTCGTCGAGGGGCGCCCTCGCGTAGCCGAAGGCCGCCGCGAAGGCGTCGGAGGATTGCACCGCGAAGCGCGGGCCGTAGAGCGCGGTGTAGAGCGCCACGTCGCCGGTGGTGACCGTGCGCGGCGTGGCATGGCGGATGGTCTCGCCGACGCGGAAATCCTCGAAGAAACGGCCCGGATTGGTCTTCATCGTCGCCCCTTGGAGAGTCGCTCTCGTGCGAGAGCCTGCCGGGCGCGGGGCCGGGCAGGCTCTGGGTGGTTTCGGGCCGCTCGGGAAGGCGGGCCTGTCCCGGCGATGTGAGGGGCAGCCCCGCCCTAGCGTCAAGTCCCGTCGGCGAGGTCCTGCAATCGCTGCGCCAGGGCCGGCCCGTCACCGGCGATGCGGAACAGCTTGATGCGCGCGGTGGCCCCGGTGGCGAGGGTCACCGCGGAGGCCGGCAGGCCCAGGGCGCGCCGCAGCACGTCCCGGATCGCCGCGTTGGCCGCGCCGTCCTCCGGCGCCGCCAGTACCCGGACCTTCAGCACGGCCGCGCCGTCGTCCCGGGTCTCGACGCCGTCGAGGGCGTCGCGCCCGCCCCGCGGGGTGGCCCGGACCCGGACCTCGATCCCCTCCGGGACGATCCGCCAGGGCGCGGTCCGGGCCGGGGGCACGGTCTCAGACCACGCCGGAGAGGAGCTCGAACATCAGGTTGCGCAGGAAGAACAGGCCGAGGACCAGGATGATCGGCGAGATGTCGATGCCGCCGAGATTCGGCAGGATGCGCCGGATCGGCCGCAGCGCCGGTTCGGTCACCCGGAACAGGAACTCCCCGATCTGCGACACGATCGGGTTGCGCACGTTGACCACGTTGAAGGCCACCAGCCAGCTCAGCACGGCGCTGGCGATGAGCAGGTACACGTAGAGCGTGATAATGTTGTCGAAGAGCCAGAGAATCGAGCGCATGCGCGGTCCGTGCGAGCCCCGGGGCACCCCGCGCGCGATTGCGGCGCGGCGGGCCCACCAAGGGAATTGACAGGCTGAGAAGGGCCGGCCTACAAGGCACCCGCCTCGGACGGGGCTGTAGCTCAGATGGGAGAGCGCCGCAATCGCACTGCGGAGGTCAGGGGTTCGAATCCCCTCAGCTCCACCAGGCCTGCCCTTCGTGGTTAACGCAGGGTTGGCAGGGTGGCAGGCAGGTGGTACGGAGCCACCGGGTAGTGACATCGCTTCGGCGATACGACATATACCCGCTTTCGGCGGGGCTGTAGCTCAGATGGGAGAGCGCCGCAATCGCACTGCGGAGGTCAGGGGTTCGAATCCCCTCAGCTCCACCAAACCTCTGTTTGGCTGGATGTCTTCTGTGAAGGCGTGAGACCGGGATCGGCGTCGGCCGGGGCCCGGTTTTGTCGCGTCTCGTCTGTGCCGCGCGTGTCGTTCGACGGCAGGACCGGATCCGATAGCGGCCGAACGACGATCCGGCGCAGGACAGGCGCCGGACCTGCCCGCGAGCCGAGGGCAGCGTTGCGGCCCGCCCGGAGAGCGGAAGGCGATCGCCTCTCACCGTTCCCGCGAAAAACCCGCCCCCACGCTTGAACCGCCCCACCGGCGAGGCGTTGGTCGGCGATTCCAATACCCATACTGAGTATGATCATCTCAGTTGGCGTCAGCGGCGCACCGCGCCCGGGATCACCCCGACGAACGGTCAGGAGACCCCGATGTACTACCACGACAAGCGCCTTCAGTACCCGGTGAAGGTGGAGAAGCCCGATCCCCTGTTCGCCCGCCAGCTCCAGCAGGCGATCGGCGGTATCGAGGGCGAGATCCGCGTCTGCCTTCAGTACTTCTTCCAGGCCTGGGGCGCCCGCGGGCCGAGCACGAAGTACCGCGACGTGCTGCTCAACACCGCCACCGAGGAGATCAGCCACATCGAGATGCTGTCGACGGCGGTGGCCCTCAACCTCGAGGACGCGCCGGCGACGCTCCAGGAGACCTCCGCCCAGGCCAACCCGATCGTCGGCGCGGTGATGGGGGGTGAGCGCCCGCGCCACGTCGTCGAGGGCATGCTCCAGCGCCACCTGCTCTCCACCGGCCTGGCGGCCCTGCCGGTCGATTGCGACGGCGCGCCATTCGACTGCTCGCACGTCTATGCCAGCGGCAACCTCGTCGGCGACATGTTCTGCAACGTGGCTGCGGAGGCGACCGGCCGGACCCTGGCGGTGCGGCTCTACAACTCCACCCACGACAAGGGCATGCAGGACATGCTCAGCTTCCTGATCGCCCGCGATACGATGCACCAGCAGCAATGGCTGGCGATCATCGAGGACATGGGCGGGCTGAAGGAGGGGCTGCCGGTGCCCAACAGCTTCGACCAGTCGAAGGAGGCGCAGGAATTCAGCTACATGTTCATGGGGACCGAGCGCAACGGGACCCCGGTTCCGCCCGGCCGCTACGCGGAGGGCCCGTCGATCGACGGCAAGGGCCAGTTCCACTTCCGGGCCTTCGAACCCCTCGGCGAGGAACCGGTGCTCGGGCCGGCCCGGCCGGATTCCGGGGCCCAGAAGGAGCAGATGACCTCGGCTCCGGTCACCAACAGCAAGACCTAGGCGCGCAAGAACTAGGCCATCAGGCGCGCGGGCGCGCGGGCCGGGCACCAAGATTGAGCTTGACCTGTGCGCCCATGATGTAAGATCGGTTGCCGTTCCTCAGGGACAGGGCGGCAATCGATCACCAGACCCGACGTCGCCCGGGCCGCCCGCGCCCCCGGACGAGGCGGACCCACGGTCGGGGAAGGCACATCATGGATTATCAGTACGTCGACGGGCGCCTCCAGATCCGCCGCACCGAGGAGGAGAAAAAGCCTATCCTCCAGCGCCTCAAGCGCATCGAGGGCCAGGTGCGCGGCCTCCAGGCCATGGTGCAGGAGGACCGCTACTGCCTCGACGAGGTGCAGCAGATGAACGCCATCACGGCAGCGGTGCGCGAGGCGGTGCTCCAGCTCATCAGCACCCATCTCGACGCCTCGGTCGACTACGCGGTCCGCGCCCAGGACCAGGACGGCGCCATCGAGGAGATGGTACGGGTCCTGCGCGCCGCACTGCGACAGACGTAAGACCCGGCGGAGGCGCCCCGCGCTGTCCGGTCGCCCTGGCGGCCCGGGAGCCCGGGCTTATCTAAGGCTCGAATTCCGGCGCGTGAGACCGTTGCGCGCGTACTCGAAACGAGCCTCATCCCGCATGTCCGCCTCCGACAGCGAAGCCAATCGCTTCTCCGCCCGCGCCGCCCGCTACGCGAAGGTCGGCGCCAATGTGGGCGGCGTCGCCGCCCGGATGGCCGGCGCGCGTCTCCTCGGCCGCAAGGGCGAGGACGTGACGAGCGCCGCCGCCCTCGCCCAGGCGCTGGGCGGCCTGAAAGGGCCGATCATGAAGGTGGCGCAGCTGCTCGCCACCGTGCCGGACCTGCTGCCGCCCGAATACGCCTCCGAGCTGCAGAAGCTGCAATCCGAGGCGCCGCCGATGGGCGCGGCCTTCGTCAAGCGCCGCATGGCGGCCGAGCTCGGGCCCCAGTGGCAGAGCCGCTTCGGCCAGTTCTCGCTGCGCCCGGCAGCCGCCGCCTCCCTCGGCCAGGTCCATCGGGCCGAGAGCCTGGACGGCACGGCGCTCGCCTGCAAGCTGCAGTATCCGGACATGCAATCCGCCGTCGAGGCGGACCTGAAGCAGCTCGAACTCGCCTTCGCGCTGCACCGGCGCATCAGCTCGGTCATCGACACCCGCGAGATCGGCAAGGAGATCGGCGACCGGGTGCGCGAGGAGCTCGACTACACCCGCGAGGCCAAGCACGCCGCCCTCTACGCCGACGTGCTCAAGGGCATCGAGACGGTGCGGGTCCCGGTCGTGTATCCCGAGCTCTCGACCAAGCGCCTGCTCACCCAGGGCTGGCTCGAGGGCGAGAAGATCCTGACCTTCACCGACGGCCCGCTGGAGGTGCGCAACCGTCTGGCGCACGCGATGTTCCAGGCCTGGTGGCACCCCTTCAGCAGCGCCGCGGTGATCCATGGCGATCCCCATCTCGGCAACTACACGGTGTTCTCCGAGGGCGGCGAGCCCAAGGGTCCCGAACCCATGGGAATCAACCTGCTCGATTACGGCTGCATCCGCATCTTCCATCCCCGCTTCGTCGGCGGCGTGGTCGACCTCTACAAGGGGCTGCTGCACGGCGACGAGGCCCGCATCGTCCACGCCTACGAGAGCTGGGGTTTTCGCAACCTCACCCGGGAGCTCGTCGACATCCTCAACATCTGGGCCCGCTTCATCTACGGGCCGCTGCTCGAGGACCGGGTCCGCACGGTGGCGGACGGCGTCAAGCCGGGCGAGTACGGCCGGCGCCAGGCCTTCGAGGTCCACCGCGCCCTCAAGGAGCGCGGTCCGGTGATGGTGCCGCGGGAATTCGTGTTCATGGACCGGGCGGCGGTGGGCCTCGGCGCGGTGTTCCTGCACCTGCGCTCGGAGCTGAACTACCACCGCCTGTTCGAGGCCCAGATCGACCGCTTCTCCCTCGACGACCTCGCCGCCCGCCAGCACGCGGCGCTGGAGAAGGCCGGCCTGCCGCAACCGGCCTGATCGGCACGGCACCGGGCCGGCGTTTCGCGACTTTAGACCTGGAAAAAGGTGCGGAATCGCACCGGGACCTTCGGCGAGGACGAGCCTGCGGGCCCGTCCCGGTGCCGAAGACCCGAATATCCACAAGGATTTGCGGCTTGGCCGGCGGTGCCCGCGAGGTTCCGCCGGTCTTGCTGCGGCTGATTGCCGGAGCCTTGAGCATGCGCTAAAGCCCGGCCAACGAGCACAAGACGGGGTCTACCGCATCATGGCCGACATCACACACGCCACCGACTCCGCCTACAGCCCGGAGATGGACGGCCCCTCCCACGAGGCCACCTATCGCGGCTTCGTCACCTTCGTCGAGATCGCCACCGGCGTCGTGATCTGCTGGGTCCTGTCGCTCGCCGTCGGCGGCGTGCGCGAGGCCTGGATCTCGGCCATCGTCGGCGTGGTTTTGGGCGGCGTCGCCGGGGCCATCGGCGCCCTCTCGCCCTCGATCGGCTGGCGCGCTCCCGCCGTGGTGGCTCTGCTGCTCGCCCTGATGCTGGCGTTCTACTGAGGGCGCGGGCGGCCCGTCCGCCCCCTCCCCTCCCACGCGCGATAAATTGCGCGTGACTTAATCGTTAAAAATTCGTAACGGAAGCCGTTCCCTCGGGTGAGGGAACGGCTTTACAGTTGTGGGGCAGGCGTGGCCTTGTACATGCCGCCCTGGAGGGGGGAACGGCGCGCCCGCGCCGTGTATCGACCAAAGGAAGCCTGAATGCGGATCGCGGTCCTATCCGAGACCGATCCGGCGGAGCCGCGGGTCGCGGCAGTCCCGGAAACGGTGAAGAAGTACAAGGCTCTCGGGGCCGAGGTGACGGTGCAGTCCGGGGCGGGGCTCAAAGCCGGCGTGCCGGACGCCGAGTACGAGGCCGCCGGGGCCTCGATCGCAGCCGACGCCAAGGCCGCCGCCGACGGGGCGGATATCGTCCTCAAGGTGCGCCGCCCCGCCGAGGACGAGTTGCCCGCGCTCAAGCGCGGCGCGATCGTGATCGCGATCATGGACCCCTACGGCCACGAGGCCGAGGTCAAGGCGATGGCCGATGCCGGCGTCTCGGCGATCGCCATGGAGCTGATGCCCCGCATCACCCGCGCCCAGGTGATGGACGTGCTCTCGAGCCAGGCCAACCTCGCGGGCTACCGCGCGGTGGTCGACGGCGCCGCCGTCTACGGCCGGGCGCTCCCGATGATGATGACCGCGGCCGGCACCGTGCCGGCGGCCCGCATCTTCGTGATGGGCGCCGGCGTCGCCGGGCTGCAGGCCATCGCGACCGCCCGCCGCCTCGGCGCGGTGGTGACCGCCACCGACGTGCGGCCCGCCGCCAAGGAGCAGGTCGAGTCGCTCGGCGCCAAGTTCGTCGCCGTCGAGGACGACGAGTTCAAGCAGGCTGAGACCGCCGGCGGCTACGCCAAGGAGATGTCGGCCGAGTACAAGAAGAAGCAGGCGGAGCTGGTGGCGAGCCACATCGCCAAGCAGGACATCGTGGTCACGACCGCGCTGATCCCCGGCCGGCCGGCGCCGAAGCTCGTCACCGCCGACATGGTCTCGGCGATGCGGCCGGGCTCGGTCCTCGTCGATCTCGCGGTCGAGCGCGGCGGCAACGTCGAGGGCGTCAAGGCCGACGAGGTCGTGGAGACTGAGAACGGCGTGAAGATCGTCGGCTACGCCAACGTCCCGGGGCGGCTCGCCGCCACCTCGTCGAGCCTCTACGCCCGCAACCTCTACGCCTTCGTCGAGACGCTCGTCGACAAGGGCTCGAAGGCGTTGGCGGTGAAGTGGGACGACGAGCTCGTCAAGGCGACCTGCCTGACCCGCGACGGCGCCGTCGTCCACCCGAACTTCCAGCCCAAGGCGGCCTAAGGCCGCTCGCCCCGCAATCGGAGGAGACCTCATGGCTACCCTTCCCCCCGACCAGGCGGCCGAGCAGGCACGCGCCGCCGCGGCCGCCGCCCGCAACGCCGCCGACATCGCCGCCCGCGCCGCCGACCAGGCGGCGATCATCGCCGACAGCGTCGGCCACGGCGTCGCCGCCGCGACCCACGGCGCCATCGATCCGACCGTGTTCCGCCTCGCGATCTTCGTGCTGGCGATCTTCGTCGGCTATTACGTGGTCTGGTCGGTGACCCCGGCCCTCCACACCCCGCTGATGTCCGTCACCAACGCGATCTCCTCGGTGATCGTGGTCGGCGCGCTCCTCGCCGTCGGCGTCCCGCTGATCGAGAAGGGCACCGGCTGGGCCCGCTTCTTCGGGTTCATCGGCCTGGTCTTCGCCAGCGTGAACATCTTCGGCGGCTTCCTCGTCACCCAGCGCATGCTCAGCATGTACAAGAAGAAGGCCTGAGGCGATGTCGGAGAACGTCTCCTCGCTCCTCTACCTCGTCTCGGGCGTCCTGTTCATCCTGGCGCTGCGGGGCCTGTCCCACCCGACCACCTCCCGGCAGGGCAACCTGTACGGCATGATCGGCATGGGCATCGCCATCCTGACGACGCTGATCGGCCACGCGCCGTCCGGCGTCGGGGCGTGGTTCCTGGTGCTGCTCGGCCTCGGCATCGGCGGCGGCGCCGGCGCGGTGATCGCCAAGCGCGTGCCGATGACCGCGATGCCGCAGCTCGTGGCGGCCTTCCACTCCCTCGTCGGCCTCGCTGCCGTCGCGGTGGCGGCCGGCGCGCTCTACGCGCCGCAGGCCTTCGGCATCATCGAGAACGGCGCCATCCACAAGCAGTCGCTGTTCGAGATGGGGCTCGGTGTGGCCATCGGCGCCATCACCTTCACCGGCTCGGTGATCGCGTTCCTCAAGCTCGACGGCCGCATGTCGGGCAAGCCGATCATGCTGCCGCAGCGCCACGTCATCAACATCGTGCTGGCCGTGGTGCTGGTCGCGCTGCTGATCGGCTTCATCGGCGGTGGCAGCAAGGTGCTGTTCTGGCTGATCGTGATCCTGTCCTTCGTGCTCGGCGGCCTGCTGATCATCCCGATCGGCGGCGCGGACATGCCGGTCGTGGTCTCGATGCTCAACTCCTACTCGGGCTGGGCGGCCGCGGGCATCGGCTTCACGCTGGGCAACCTCGCGCTGATCATCACCGGCGCGCTGGTCGGCTCCTCGGGCGCGATCCTGTCCTACATCATGTGCCACGCGATGAACCGCTCGTTCATCTCGGTGATCCTCGGCGGCTTCGGCGGCGACGCCGCGGCGGCCGGCGCCGGCGGCGGTCAGGTCGAGACCCGGCCGGTCAAGCAGGGCTCGGCCGACGACGCGGCCTTCATCATGAAGAACGCCGAGAAGGTCATCATCGTGCCGGGCTACGGCATGGCGGTGGCGCAGGCGCAGCACTCGCTCCGCGAGATGGCCGACCAGCTCAAGAAGGCCGGCGTCGACGTCAAGTACGCCATCCACCCGGTGGCGGGCCGCATGCCGGGCCACATGAACGTGCTGCTCGCCGAGGCCAACGTGCCCTACGACGAGGTGCACGAGCTGGAGGACATCAACGGCGAGTTCCCGCAGGCCGACGTGGCCTTCGTGATCGGCGCCAACGACGTCACCAACCCGGCCGCCAAGACCGATCCGCAATCGCCGATCTACGGCATGCCGATCCTCGACGTGGAGCGGGCCAAGACCGTGCTGTTCATCAAGCGCGGCATGGGCTCGGGCTATGCCGGCGTCGAGAACGAGGTGTTCTTCCGCGACAACACCATGATGCTGTTCGGCGACGCCAAGAAGGTCGTCGACGAGATCGTCAAGAACTTCTGACGCGTCGGCCCGCGAGGGCTGTGGCAGAGCCGGGGCACTCGCCTCGAATCGGAAAGCGGGGCCTCGTGCCCCGCTTTTCGCGTTTCGGCGACACCCGCTCGTGAACTCACGACCCACTGTCGCCCGGCTGCGGCAGCGCATCCGCGCGAAACCCGCTACACTCCGCCCCGTGTCCACGCTCCTCGACCTGCCCCGCCCCCTCCTCGACGTCCATCGCTCGGCCCTCGGACGGCCCTGGCACGAGCGCTGCGCCTCCGCGCAGGCGCAAGGGCTGGCGGTCGCCATCGCCCAGGGCCACGGCCTGCCCGAGGTGCTGGCCCGCGTGCTCGCCGGGCGCGGCGTCGACCTCCACGCCGTGCCGGGCTTCCTCGAACCGCGCCTTCGCGACCTGATGCCCGACCCCGCCGTGCTGGTCGACATGGAGGCGGCGGCCGACCGGCTCGCCGCCGCGATCGCGCGGCGCGAGAAGGTCGCGATCTTCGGCGATTACGACGTCGACGGCGCGGCGAGCGCCGCCCTGCTCGCGAGCGCGCTGCGCGACCTCGGCGTGCCCTACCGTCTCCACATCCCCGACCGGATCACCGAGGGCTACGGCCCGAACGTCGCGGCCGTGCGCATGCTGGCGCAGGAGGGCGCGACGCTCCTCGTCACGGTCGATTGCGGCACCGCCGGGCACGAGCCCCTCGCCGAGGCCGGCCGCCTCGGCATGGACGTGGTGGTGCTCGACCATCACGGCGCGCCGGAAGTGCTCCCGCCGGTCCGCGCGCTCGTCAACCCGAACCGCCTCGACGACCTGTCGGGCCTCGGCCATCTCTGCGCGGCGGGCGTGGTCTTCCTCACGCTGGTGGCGCTCAACCGGCGCCTGCGCCGGGACGGGCTCGCCATCCCCGACCTGATGGCCGGGCTCGACCTCGTGGCCCTCGCCACCGTGGCCGACGTGGTGCCGCTGCGGGGCCTCAACCGCGCCTTCGTGCGCCAGGGCCTGGCGGTGATGCGCGGCCGCGGCCGGCGCGGGCTCGCCGCCCTCCTCGACGCCGCCGGCCTGTCGGAGGCGCCGCAGGCCTGGCATCTCGGCTTCCTGCTCGGTCCCCGCATCAATGCCGGCGGCCGCATCGGCGACGCGACGCTGGGCGCGCGCCTGCTCCTGTCCGAGGACCCGATCGAGGCCGCCGGCATCGCCGCGCAGCTCGACGTTCTCAATCGCGAGCGCCAGGCGATCGAGGCCGCCGCCGTCGCCGAGGCCGAGGCCGAGATGGGGATGCGCCTGGAGCGCGATCCCGACCAGCCGGTCCTCGTCGCCGGCAGCCCGGACTGGCATCCGGGCGTGGTCGGGCTGATCGCGGCGCGGCTGAAGGAGCGCTTCGGCCGCCCGGCCTTCGCCTTCGCGCTGCGGGAGGACGGCACCGCCACCGGATCTGGCCGCTCGATCCCCGGCGCCGATCTCGGCCGGGCGGTGCGGGCCTGCGTCGAGGCGGGCCTCGCGGCGAAGGGCGGCGGCCACGCCATGGCGGCGGGCGTGACGCTCGCCGCCCTCGATCTCGACCGGTTCCGCGAGGCGCTCGCCGGCGACCTCGCCGCCTCCGTGGCCGAGGCGCGCCTCGGCGAGGCTCTGCTCGTCGACGGCCTCGTCTCCGCCGGCGGCGTGCAGCCGGACCTCGCGGACGCCGTCGAGCGCGCGGGCCCCTTCGGCCAGGGCGCGCCGGAGCCCGTCTTCGCGCTGGCCCGCCACCGCATCGCCGATGCCCGCGTCGTCGGCACCGGCCACGTCAAGGCGCAGCTGCGCGGCCGGGACGGCGTCGCGGTCGGCGCCATCGCCTTCCGGGCGGCGGAATCGCCGGTCGGGCGCCTGCTCCTGTCCCGCATCGGCCGCGACATCCACGCCGCCGGCACCCTCTCCCGCGACCGCTGGCGCGGCAGCGACCGGGTCGAGCTGCGCCTCAGCGACGTGGCCGAGGCCGATTGAGCCGGCCAAGGATCCGGTCCGGTATCCGGCTTGACACCCCCCGGCCGCCCCACCATAAGGGCCCCGTCGCCGACACGGCGGCCCCTGCCGGTGACGGCAGCGTGGGGGAATGTCCCGAGCGGCAAAGGGGGCGGACTGTAAATCCGCTGGCTATGCCTTCGTAGGTTCGAGTCCTACTTCCCCCACCATTCTCTTCCGATCGATCCAGCATCACGCATCATCCGCCGAGCGTCTCCGCGGCGCGAAGCGCTTTTGGATCGTTCGTGCGGGCAGTCCCGCGCTTCACGACTATCGGTTCGGAGGAGCATCCGTATCCGTCAGTCGCCGCGGGTTCGGCGCCGTTCCGGGTGTGGGCGGTCCTCCGGGCGAGCGGGTCACCCGGACTGCTCCCAAGCGCTTCGTCCGCCAGCGTAATCCGACTGCGGCCGCTTAGCCCGGACGTCGCCGGTACCGGGCCGTCGAAGCCGGGTGCCGTCACCTTGACAGGGGCAGGCCACCCCCTCATAAGGACGCGCCGCCGACAGGGCGGCCCCTGCCGGCGACGGCAGCGTGGGGGAATGTCCCGAGCGGCAAAGGGGGCGGACTGTAAATCCGCTGGCTATGCCTTCGTAGGTTCGAGTCCTACTTCCCCCACCATCTTCCCTTCCGCACGATCCTCCGGACGGGCCGCGCCCGCGACCGGGAGCCGGCCCGATGACGGGCGGATCAGTGATCCACCACCTCGCCCAGCGCCGCCAGCAGCGACGAGCGCGCCCGGCTCACCCGGCTCTTCACCGTGCCGACCTGGCAGCCGAGCCGCAGGGCGGCCTCTTCGTAGGTGTAGCCCTCGGCGCCGATGAGCAGCAGCGCCTGGCGCTGGGCCTCGGGCAGGGCCTCCATCCGCTCCCGGACCACCCGCAGGGTGCTGGCATGGTCCTGGTCGGCCGGCGCGGCCAATTGACCGGCGAGGAGCCCGTCGCCATCCTCGACTTCCCGGCGGCCCTTCCGCAGATCCGTGTAGAACTGGTTGCGCATGATCGTGAACAACCAGGCGGTGAAATTCGTTCCGGCCTGGAACCGATGCTGGTTCGCCCAGGCCCGGGCGCAGGTTTCCTGAACCAGGTCGTCGGCCCGTACCACGTCGTGCGACAACGAGAGACCGAAGGTGCGCAAGGCCGGCAGCGCCGTCATCAGGGCGTTACGGAAGTCGAAGCTGATCGCTTCGCCGCGCGCCGCCAGGGCGGCTTCGAACCGGGCCAGCAGCTCGGCGAGGCGCGACGGCAGCTCGGACTGGGTGACCGGGCTGAAGTATTGTTGCAGAGGTTTTCTGAGATAATCTTGGATAACGTGGGAAGGAAGCGTGTCGGCGGGCGGCGATGGCGCGGACGGGAGCGTGGTCGGATCGATCTTCATTGTCGAGAGAAGGCCCCTGGTCCCGTGAGATAGTCTCTTTTTAACGGTTCAAATTTCGATGGCAATAGAAGCTCGACCGATGCTCGATGAAGCCGGCGCTCCAGCCGGCCAGAGCCCTGCCCGGCGAAACAGGCCTGCCGACACGCCTTCGGGGCTCGCGCCGACCGGCCGGTTTCGCGCCCTCCGCGCAGGGCGGGGATGAGCCGGCGGGCAGGTGTGGCGGGCCCGGCTTTGGGCTACGTCACCGGGAGTGACGACACGGAGCGCGGGACGGATGACGGGCGTGGCGGAGCCGATGGCGGCGGAGGTGGCCGACGGCCTGCCGACCCGGGCGAGGCTGTGGGCGATGCTGGCGATCGGCATCGCCATGTCGATGGCGGTGCTCGACGGCGCCATCGTCAACGTCGCCCTGCCGGTGATGGCCCGGGACCTCCAGGTCAGCCCCGGCGCCGCGATCTTCGTCACCAACGGCTACCAGCTCGCCGTCACCGCGGCCCTGCTGCCGCTGGCCTCGCTGGGCGACATCCTCGGCTACAAGCGGGTCTATTGCACGGGGCTGGCGCTGTTTTCCGCCGCGTCGCTGGCCTGCGCGCTCGCCGGCTCGCTGCCGGTGCTGGTCGCGGCCCGCATCGTCCAGGGCCTCGGCGCGGCGGGGATCATGAGCGTCAACATCGCGCTCGTGCGCTTCGTCTATCCCCATCGGATGATCGGGCGCGGCGTCGGCACCATGGCGCTCATCGTGGCGATCGCTTCGGCGGCGGGCCCGAGCGTCGCGGCGGCAATCCTGTCGGTGGCGACCTGGCCGTGGCTGTTCCTCGTCAACGTACCGCTCGGGATCGCCGCGCTGGTGCTCGCGGCCCGGATGCTGCCGATGACGCCCCGCAGCGGCGCCCGCTTCGACGCCCTGAGCGCGCTCCTCAACGCGCTGTTCTTCTGCCTGCTGATCACCGGCGTCGACGGGCTCGGCGAGCCGGGGCGGAGCGGCACGGCGCTCGGTCTCCTCGCCGGGGCGGCGGTGATCGGCACCGCCTTCGTGTGGATGCAGGCCCGCCTGCCGGCGCCGCTCCTGCCGATCGACCTCCTGCGCATTCCGGTCTTCGCGCTGTCGATGGTGAGCTCGCTCTGCTCGTTCTCGGCCCAGATGATGGCCTACGTCGCCCTGCCGTTCTACTTCCAGGACGTGCTCCACCTCTCGAGCACCCAGACCGGGGTGCTGATGACGCCCTGGCCGATCGCCATCGCGGTGATCGCCCCCTTCGCCGGGCGGCTGGCCGACCGCTACCCGCCGGGGCTGCTCGGCGGCATCGGCCTCGTCGCCCTGTCGGCGGGCCTCGCCCTGATGGCGAGCGTGCCCCCGGACGCCTCGCCGCTCGCCATCGCCCTGCGGCTGACCCTGTGCGGCCTCGGCTTCGGGCTGTTCCAGTCGCCCAACAACAAGGTCATCATCACCAGCGCGCCGCGGGAGCGCAGCGGCGGGGCGAGCGGCATGCAATCGACCGCGCGTCTCCTCGGCCAGTCCCTCGGCGCCGCCATGGTGGCGGTGATCTTCGGCTACCTCCACACCGGCGGCACCGTGACGGTCCTGTGGATCGCGAGCGCGCTGGCGCTGACCGGCGCCGTCGCGAGCGGGCTGCGGGTCAGGCGCTGACGGGCCCCAGTCATTCCCCGTGGCGTGCGGCAGAGTGCCGTCCTTCAAATTAGTGACGTGCACCGACGCGAATCTGCCGCGTCCGTGGCTCCCCTGGATTGAGCCGTAGTCCTAGAACGTGGCCCGCTAACCGGTCGGCAAGGACCGGACTACGAGGGCCAGCATGGACGCGCGCGTCGTCGACTCCTCCACCCGCGGAGCCTCCGCTCCCGGCTTCCTGTCCCGCGAGCGCATCGTGGCGCGTGCGGGCTTCAACCGCTGGCTCGTCCCGCCGGCGGCGCTCGCCATCCATCTCTGCATCGGCATGTCCTACGGGCTGTCGGTGTTCTGGCTGCCGCTGTCGCGGGCGCTGAGCGTCGGCCGGCCGGCCCCGGCCGCCTGCCCCGACATGAGCCTGCTCACCGCCCTGGTCACCACGACCTGCGACTGGCGCGTCAGCGACCTCGTCCTGGTGTTCTCGATCGGCATCGTCATGCTCGGCCTCTCCGCGGCCCTGTTCGGCGGCTGGCTCGAGCGGGCGGGACCCCGCAAGGCCGGCCTCGCGGCGGCCCTGGCCTGGGGCGGTGGGTTCCTGATCGGGGCGCTCGGGGTCTATCTCCACCAGCTCTGGCTGATCTGGCTCGGCATGGGGCTGATCGGCGGCGTGGGCCTCGGCCTCGGCTACATCTCGCCGGTCTCGACCCTGGTGAAGTGGTTTCCCGACCGGCGCGGCATGGCGACCGGCATGGCGATCATGGGCTTCGGCGGCGGCGCGATGATCGGCTCGCCGCTCGCCGACCTGCTCATCACCCATTTCAAGCAGCCGGATTCAGCCGGGGTCTGGCAGACCCTCGCGGTGATGGGCGCCGGCTACCTCGTCGTCATGCTGTGCGGCGCCTTCGGCTACCGCGTGCCGCCGGACGGCTGGCAGCCCCCGGGCTGGACCTCGCCGGCCGCCCGCGACCGGATGATCACCAGCGGCCACGTCCACCTCGCCGACGCGCACCGGACGCCGCAGTTCTGGCTGCTCTGGGCGATGCTGTGCCTCAACGTCTCGGCCGGGATCGGCGTGCTGGCGCTGGCCTCGCCGATGCTCCAGGAGATCTTCGGCGGTGCGCTGATCGGCCGGCCGGAGATCGGGTTCGGCCAGCTCGATGCCGGAGGGAAGGCGCAGGTCGCGGCGATCGCCGCCGGCTTCGTCGGGTTGTTGTCGCTGTTCAACATCCTGGGCCGGTTCTTCTGGGCGACGCTCTCCGACCGCATCGGGCGGAAGGCCACCTACGCCACTTTCTTCGCCCTCGGCGGCGTGCTCTACGCGGCGGCGCCATGGGCCGCCGGCCTCGGCTCGCAGGCGTCGTTCGTGCTCATCCTCTGCGTGATCCTCTCGATGTATGGCGGCGGCTTCGCGACGATCCCGGCCTACCTCGCCGACCTGTTCGGCACCCGGTTCGTCGGCGCGATCCACGGCCGCCTGCTCACCGCCTGGTCGACGGCGGGGGTCGTCGGCCCCCTCGTCGTGACGGCGATCCGGCAGGCGCAGGTCGATGCGGGCCTCCAGGGTGCGGCGCTCTACGGCCGCACGCTCCTGATCCTGGCCGGCTTCCTGGCGGCCGGGTTCGTGGCGAACCTGCTGGTGCGGCCGCTCGCGCGGCGCTGGTTCATGGAAGGGTTCATGGACGGGGCGGACACCGCCGCCGGCGCACCGAAGCCCGCGGGTCCGTCCGGTTCGTTCGGGATCGGCCGGGGCGGCCCGACGCCGGCGGCGGCGCTCGCCTGGGCCGCGGTCGGGCTGCCGATCCTGTGGGGCGTGTGGATCACGCTCGCCAAGGCGCTGATCCTGTTCCGATAGCGGGCGGGAGGCGGGCCTCAGGCCGTCGTCGTGAACTGCGGTGGGAGATGGAGGAGCACCGCCTCGATCTCCGCCGAGGGGTGGCGCGGGTAGCGCTCCATCACCAGCGGGTCGTGGCCGGGCACGATCCGCTCCGGATCGCCGGCGAGCCGCGCGAGCGTCCGCCAGCTCTCCATCATCGCGGCGATGTCGACCACGATCGGAAACGGGTTCTGCTGGGCGAGGTTGGCGTAAAAATGGGCGGCGTCCGAGGCGAGGACGACCGGGCCCCGCGCCGTCTCGACCCGTACGCATTGCAGGCCCCGCGTGTGCCCCGGCACCGGATGGACCGTGACCCCGGGGGCGATCTCCCCCGTGCCGTCGGCGAAGGCGACCCGTCCCTCGTAGACCCGCCGCACCATGGTGCAGACGTCCTCGACCGAGAAGGCGCCGCGCAGCCGCGCGTGGCACATGCAGCGCCCCGTCGCGTAGGCCATCTCGGCGTCCTGGAGGTGGAAGGTCGCGTTCGGGAACGCCGACAGGTTGCCGGCATGATCGTAGTGGAGATGCGTGATGACCACGTCCCGCACCGTCTCCGGATCGACGCCGAGATCCCGCAGGCCGTCGAGCGGATGGCGCACCATCGTCCGGCCGTAGGCCGCGCTGGCCGGCCAGTCGAACCCGGTATCGACGACGATCACCCGCTCGTCGTTGCGGATCACCCAGACGAAGTAGTCGATGGGCATCGGCCCGTCATGCGGATCCCCGTCGGGCGGCGGATAGAGCAGGTTCAGCGACGCCGGGCGCTCGTGCGTCGCGTAGCGCAGCGCGAAGACCTCGTAGACCGGCACGGCCGCCCTCCTGGATGTCGAACTAATCCTTCGCCGAGGCCGGCAGCCCCACCAGGTACGCGTCGATCGCGGTGTGATCCGCCCCCGGCCCGAGTTCTGCCAGGGCGTCCTGCCACAAAGCCGCGATCGTCCCGGACAGCGGCGCCGGCACGCCCTCGTGGCGCGCGAGGTCGTCCGCCGTGCGCAGGTCCTTCGCCATCAGCGCCATGGAGAACCCGGACGTGTAGGATTTCGGGATCACGTAGGGCTTCAGCTTGACGTCGGTGGAGTTGTTGCGGCCCGTCGAGACGTTGAGGATGTCCGTCATCAGCGCAGGGTCGAGGCCGAAGCTCGCGCCGATGCGCAGGGCCTCGCAGGCGGCGGTCAGGCCCGCGGCGGAGACGTAGTTGTTCAGCGCCTTCATGGCGTGGCCGGAGCCGACCGGGCCGGTCTCGAACAGGGAGGTGCCGAGGCTCTCGAGGAGCGGCCGCACCGCGTCGGCGTGATCCCCGCCGACCATGATGGCGAGCGTGCCGTCGACGGCGCGCTTCACCCCACCCGAGACCGGGGCGTCGACGAGGACGATGCCCCGGTCGGCCAGCTCTTTCGCGAGGTCGCGGGTGCCGACCGGCGCCGACGAGCTCATGTCGATCACGATCGCGCCCGGGGCGAGGTGTCCGGCGATGCCCTCCGGGCCGGCGAGGACGGCGCGCACCGCCTTGCCGTCCGGCAGCATCGTCACGACGGCGCCCGCTCCCTCCGCCGCCTCCCGGGCGGAGGCCGCGGCCTGGCCCCCCGCCTGCACGAAGGCCGCCGCGGCGGCCGGAGACGGATCGAACCCGACCACATTCCAGCCCGCCGCGACGAGGCGGCTCGCCATCGGCAGCCCCATCTTGCCGAGGCCCAGGATGGCGACGCGGGCGGAGGACGGGTCGAGGCTCATGATTTTTTCCATCGTCATGCCTTGTCGGAGAGGGCGCCCTCGGCCTTCAGGACCTCGTGCGCGGCCTTGAACGCCTCGAGGCCGGACGGGATGCCGCAATAGACGGTGGCGTGGAGCAGGATCTCCTTGATCTCCTCGACGCTGACGCCGTTGGCGAGCGCGCCCTTGACGTGCAGCTTGAGCTCCGCGGGCTTCGACAGGGCGGTCAGCATCGCGAGGTTGAGCATCGAGCGCGTCCTGCGGTCGAGCCCGTCGCGCGTCCAGGCGTAGCCCCAGCACCACTCGGTCGTGATGCGCTGGAACGCCATCATGAAGTCGTCGGCCTTGGCGAGGCTGCCATCGACGTACTCCGCCCCGAGCACCTCCCGGCGCACCTCGAGCCCCTTCTCGAATTGCTCGCTCTCGGCCATCGTGCCCTCCCCGGCGCGTCCGTTTCCCCGGACGGTAGCAGGCAACCGGACGGAGATCGACGGGGCCGGCGGCGAAATCGGGCGCGCTCAACCGGGGATGGTGCCACCCGCGACGATGCGACAGAACGGTCCCGATCGTCATCGGTGAACCGCCCTGCCCCCGCACCGGGACGCAACGAGGTGCGAGATCATGAACCCGCTCCGCCGCATGCTGCCCTCCAACCACGCCCTGTTCGTGTTCGAGGCGGTGGCGCGCAACACCAGCTTCACCCGGGCGGCGGCCGAGCTGAACGTGACCCAGCCCGCCGTCAGCAAGGCGATGGCACAGCTCGAGCGCCATCTCGGCGTGCGCCTCATCGACCGCTCGGCCGAGGGTCTCGCGCTGACGGAGGACGGGGCGATCCTCTACCGGAGGGTGGCGGACGGTTTCCGGGGCATCGAGGCGGCCCTGCGCGAGATCGACATCCGCCGCACCGGCATCGACACGGTCACGCTCTCCCTGTCCTCGGCCTTCACCACCCACTGGCTGATGCCGCGCATCAACACCCTGCAGGAGGCGTTCCCGTCGGTCGATTTCCGCTTCCAGCTCATCCCCGGCGCGCTCGCCGGCCCGGTCGACGACGTCGATCTCGGCATGCGCTTCGTCGAGGGTCCTGACCTCGACCACGAGGCCCTGTTCCTGATGAACGAGGTGATGCTGCCGGTCTGCAGCCCGGCCTACCGCGCCGGGCGGGGGGCGGATCCCGAGAGCCGCACCACCTTCGTCAACCTCACCGCCACCTCGCCGATGTGGATCGGCGGCGTCGATCCCGGGCCGGACTGGAACGGCTCGCGGGCCTCGCTCAACTTCTCCGACTACGCCGTCGTGCTCCAGGCCGCACTGCTCGGCCAGGGCGTCGCGCTGGGCTGGATGAGCGTGGTCTCGCACTGGCTCTCGACCGGCGACCTCGTGCCGGCCGCCGACCGGGTCACCCGGACGGCGCGGGTGTGCCAGCTCATCCACCTGCGCTCGCGGCCCCTGCGTCGCTCCGTCGCCGCCGTGCGCGACTGGCTCGTCGCCGAGATGCGGGCCGACGTCGCGCGGGTCGATGCGCTCTATCCGGAGCTCGGGCTGATCCGGACCTGCTTCGAGACCTCATAACCCCCGGTTATGGCCCTGCGGATTTTTTCGACATTGATCGAAGCCGCCGCTTTTGTGAGCTTTCCCCGGTCGGCGACACCGGACGCGAAGGCAGCGCCACGATGGCAGCAGGATCGGACACAGGACTGACGCGCGATCCGCTCTCCGGCGGCAGCATCGGGGTGTCGATCCGCAACGCGACCCGGCGCTACGGCGCCTTCACCGCCCTCGACGATGTCTCCCTCGACGTGGCGCCCGGCGAGTTCCTCTCCCTGCTCGGCCCCTCCGGCTCGGGGAAGACCACGCTCCTCGGCATCCTCGGCGGCTTCACGGTGCCGTCCTCCGGCAGCGTGCATTTCGGCGAGACCGACGTCACCTTCGTGCCGCCGCACAAGCGCGGCATCGGGGTGGTGTTCCAGAACTATGCCCTGTTCCCGCACCTGAGCGTGGCCGAGAACGTCGCCTTCCCGCTGCGGGCCCGGCGCGAGCCGAAAGCCACCTGGGGCCGGCGCGTCGCCGAGGCGCTGGCGATGGTGGAACTCACCGGCTACGAGGATCGGGCGATCTCGCAGCTCTCCGGCGGCCAGCGCCAGCGCGTGGCGCTCGCCCGCGCCATCGTGTTCCGGCCGCGTCTGATCCTGATGGACGAGCCGCTCTCGGCCCTCGACAAGCAATTGCGCGAGTCGATGCAGATCGAGCTGCGCCGCCTGCACCGGCAGCTCGAAGCCACCATCATCTACGTCACCCACGACCAGCGCGAGGCGCTGACGATGAGCGACCGCATCGCGATCCTGCGCGGCGGGCGCCTCGCCCAGGTCGACACGCCCGAGCGCCTGCACGACCGGCCGGCGAGCGCCTTCGTGGCGAGCTTCATCGGCGAATCGACCCTGGTGCCGGTGACCCGCTCAGGGTTCGACAGCGTCGCCCTCGGACCCGCGACCTTGAGCAGCGCCCGGCCGCTGCCGGAGGGGGCGGCCCTCCTCCTGGCGCTCCAGACCGAGAAGCTCCTCGTCGCCGGCGACACCGCGCCCGAGGGCTACAACCGCCTCACCGGACGCGTCACCGACATCGTCTACCAGGGCGAGAGCCTGAAGGTCTTCCTCGCCCTCGACGGCGGGCCCGAGATCTCCCTGCGCCAGCCGGCCCACCATGCCGGGCGCAGCGCCATCCCGCCCGTCGGCGCCCCCCTCACCGCCCTCATCCATCCGCAGGACACGATCATCGTGCCGGCGGAACCGGCCTGAGCCCGCCCATCCCCGACCTATCGGAGAGTCCCACCATGACCGCCCCCTCTCTCGACCAGTTCAAGGTCCTCACCTTCGACGTCGTCGGCACCCTGATCGACTTCGAGAAGGGCATCCTCGACCAGATGCGCGCCGTCTCCGGCCGCAGCCACGAGGAACTGAGCGACGCCCGGATCTTCGCCTCCTACCTCAAGGGCCGGGAGCTGAACTACGAGCGGTCGAGCGAGGTGTTCGCGGACGTCTACCGCCACGTCGCCAAGGAATTCGGCTTCCCCAACTCGGATGCCGATGCCGACGCGTTCCAGCTCTCGGTCCTGCGCTGGCCGGCCTTCTCGGATTCGGTGGCGGCGCTCAAGCGCCTGCGCCGGCACTACCGCCTCGTCGCGATGACCAACGCCGACCGCTCGGCCTTCTCGTTCTATTCCCACACCCTCGGCAACCCGTTCCACGACAGCGTCACCTACGACGAGGCGGGCGTCGCCAAGCCCGATCCGCAATTCTTCGCCTTCAACCGCGGCCGCCAATCGGCCTTCGGCTACAAGCAGAGCGACATACTCCACGTCGCCCAGAGCCAGTACCACGACATCGGCGTCGCCCGGGATCTCGGCTATTCGGTGTGCTGGATCGAGCGCCGCCAGGGGCTCGCGGGCTTCGGCGGCACGCCTGAGCCGGCCCGCCTGACCACGCCGGACTACCATTTCCCGACGCTCGAGAAACTCGCCGATGCCGCCGACGCGGCCTTCGCCGCCGGCGCCCGGCAGGCGGCCTGACGATGACGGCCTTCCCGAAGCCTCCGGTCGCCTCGCTCTGGGCCGCCGGCGCGGCGCCGGCCGGACGCTTCGGGCCGCTCGATCGCGACGTCCAGGCGGATGTCGCGATCGTCGGCGGCGGCTATACCGGGCTCACGGCGGCCCTGGCGCTGGCCGAGCGCGGCGAGCGGGCGGTGGTGCTCGAGGCCAGCACGATCGGCTGGGGCGCGAGCGGGCGCAACGGCGGAGTCGTCTCGGCGAAGTTCCGCCCCTCGTTCCAGGCCATCGCAGCGAAGCACGGGATCGCGGTGGCCAAGCGCATGCACGCCATTGCCTATGCCTCCGTCGAGACCCTGGAGCGGCTGATCGCCGAGCACGGCATCGTGCAAGCCAACTACGCCCGGGTCGGTCAGCTCAAATGCGCCCACACGCCTCACACGCTGGCGGCGACGGTCGCCGACATGGAGTGGATGCGCCGCGAGATGGGCGACGCCTCCGTCACCGAACTCTCCCGCGAGGCGGTGGAGGCCGAGACCGGCTCGCGGGATTTCGTCGGCGGCGTGCTCTCGGCCAAGGCCGGCGGCCTGCACCCGCTCAACTACGTGAACGGCCTCGCCCGGGCGGTCGATGCCAAGGGCATCGCGATCCACGAGGCGAGCCCGGCGCTGCGCCTGCACCGCGAGGCGGGCGGCGTCCGGGTCGAGACGCCGGGCGGCTCGGTGCGGGCGCGCCAGGTGATCGTGGCGACGAACGGCTACACCGATCTCACCGGGGCGGCCGCCCCGTTGCGCACCCGCCTGATCCCGTTCCGCAGCGCGATCCTCGCCACCGCGCCGCTCTCCGACAACCTGCGCGCCGCGATCCTGCCGAGCCGGCGGATCTACGTCGAGACCCGGCGGATGATGCGCTGGTTTCGCATGGTCGACGACCGGATGGTGTTCGGCGGCCGCGGCGCCTTCGGGCGCGAAGATTCGGAGGGAGCCTTCGCGACCCTGCACCGGGCGATGGTGCGCACCTTCCCGGCGCTCGCCGACACACCCGTGGCCCATCGCTGGTCGGGCCTCGTCGGCATGACGCTCGACGCGTTCCCGCATGTCGGCCGGCTCGACGACCGGGTGAGCTTCGCCATGGGCTACAACGGCGCCGGGGTCGCGATGTCGAGCCATCTCGGCGGCCTCGCGGCCTCCTTCGCCCTCGGCGAGAGCCCGGACGTCGGGCTGCTCGCCGCCGAGGACTTCCAACCCGTCCCGTTCTACGCGTTGCGCGAGCCGGCGGTCCGGCTCGTCGCCGGCTGGTACCAGTTCCTGGACACGATCGGCCGCTAGGGTGCGGCCTCACAGCAGAGGGGAAGTCGAGATGGCGTCGTTGTTTCGCACCACCGTCCTGGCCTGCCTCGTCGGGACGGCCGCGCCGGCTTTCGCCGCCGAGCAGATCACCTTCGTGTCTCAGGGCGGCGCCTACCAGCAGGCCCAGACGGTGGCGATCCTCGATCCGGCCGCCAAGGCACTCGGCATCACGATCAACCAGGACAGCGCCCCCGATGCCTGGCCGGTGATCCGCACGCAGGGCGCGACCGGCAAACCGACCTGGGACGTGGTCGACACCCCGACCCAGGATTGCGTGCGCGGCGGCAAGACCGGGCTGATCGAGAAGCTCGACTTCGCGAAGATCCCGAACGCCGCCGCCATCCCGGCTGCCTACAAGACTGAGTACTCGGTCCCCTACGAGTTCTATTCGAGCGTTCTGGCCTACAACAAGAGCAAGTACGGCAAGAATCCGCCGCAATCCTGGGCCGATTTCTGGGACGTGAAGAAGTTCCCGGGTGCGCGGGCCCTGCGCAACCACCCCTTCGCGACCCTCGAGGCGGCGCTGATGGCCGACGGCGTCGCGCCCGACAAGCTCTATCCGCTCGACGTCGACCGCGCCTTCCGCAAGCTCGAAGAGATCAAGCCGCATATCAGCGTGTGGTGGACCTCGGGCGGCCAGTCGGCCCTGCTGATCCAGGGCGGCGAGGTCGACATGGAGATGATCTGGAACGGCCGCGTCTCGGCGGTGATCGAGGCCGGGGCGGATGCCGACTACACCTACAACCAGGGCATCCTGCAGAACACTTCGCTCTGCATCCTGAAGAACGCCCCGAACCTCGCCACCGCGGTGAAGTTCGTGAACCAGGCGATCGACCCGAAGCTCCAGGCCAACCTGCCGCTCAACATCCCCTACGGTCCCGGCAACCCGGCGGCCTTCGACACGGGCATCATCCCGGCATCCCTCGCCGCCAAGCTGCCGAGCTCGCCCGACAACGCGAAGAAGCAGGCGGTGCTGTCGGCCGAGTGGTGGACCTCGGAAGCGGGCGACGCCGCGCTCAAGCGCTGGGCCGACTTCGTGCAGAAGCAGTAGGGTGCGTCACCCCTCTGGACCCTCCCCCCTCTGCGGGGGAGGGTGCCCCGCGGAGCGGGGCGGAAGAGGGGAACCACGCTTCCGGAGAGGTCGCGACCGTTGTGAAGGGCGCGATCTGGATCAGGGTCGCGCTGCCCCTCTCCCGCAGAGGGAAGAGGGTCGATCGTTGGCGCCCTCTCGTATCCTCTTCGCCGTCCCGCCGTTTTATCGCCTTCGGACACCCCGCCATGACTCACCCCAGCCCCGCCCTGCGGCGGCACGAGCGGCGCGAAGCCCTCCTGGTCCTCGGGCTGCTCTTCCCCGCCCTCGCGGTGGTCACGGTGCTGCTCCTGGTGCCGCTCGCTTGGCTCGCGGTCCAGTCGGTCACCGCAGACGGCGCGTTCAGCCTGGAGCATTACCGGCGCTTCCTCACCGAGGACATCTACTGGCGCAGCTTCCTGCTCACCTTCCGCATCGCGCTCGTCGTCACGGTCCTGGCTCTGCTGCTGGGCTACCCGGTCGCCTACGCCGCCGCGACCCTGCCGCGGCGCTGGAGCGTCGTGGTGCTCGGCCTGGTGATCCTGCCGTTCTGGACGAGCGTCCTGGTGCGGGCCTATGCCTGGATGGTGCTGCTGCAGCGCCGGGGCCTCGTCAACACCGCCCTCCAGGGCCTCGGGCTCACCGACCAGCCGATCGCGCTGATCAACAACGAGTTCGGCACGGTGCTCGCCACCCTGCACATCCTGGTGCCCTTCATGGTGCTGCCGCTCTACGCCACGATGCAGCGCATCCCCCGGGACCTGATGCTCGCCGGTGCCAGCCTCGGCGGCGGGCCGGCCCACGTCTTCCTGCGGGTGTTCCTGCCGCTCTCGATGCCGGGCGTCGTCGCCGGCACGGTCCTGGTCTTCGTCCTGGCGCTCGGCTTCTACATCACCCCGGAGCTTCTCGGCGGCGGGCGCACCTTTATGGTGTCGATGCTGGTGAGCCGCAACGTCGAGATCTACAACCAGTGGGGCGCGGCGAGCGCCATCGGCGTGGTGCTGCTCGTCTGCGTGGCGGCCCTGTTCTGGCTCGCCTCCCGGGTGGTCCCGGTCGAGCGGATCATGGGAGCGCGCTGAGATGACCGCTTCCCTCCCCGCCCGCCTCGCGCTGGGCACCCTCGTCGCCCTGGTGCTGCTCTTCCTGGTGCTGCCGATCCTGATCGTGGTGCCGATGTCGTTCTCGAACGCGCGGTTCCTCACCTTTCCGCCGCCGGGCTATTCCCTGCGCTGGTACGAGGCGTTCTTCGGCAATCCGGCCTGGATGCAGGCGGCGCGGGTCAGCCTCGGGGTCGCGCTCGCCACCGCCCTCGGGGCGACGGTGATCGGCACGGCCGCGGCCTACGCGCTGACCTTGAGCGGCTCGCGCCTCGCCCGCAGCCTGACCGTGATCCTGCTCCTGCCGCTGATCGTGCCGATCGTGATCACGGCGATCGGCGTGTTCTTCGTCTTCGCCAGGGCCGGGCTGCTCGCCACGATGCCGGGGCTGATCCTCGCCAACGTCATGCTGGGGACGCCCTACGTCGTCACCTCGGTGCTGGCGGGCCTGCGCGGCTTCGATCCGGCGCAGGAGATGGTGGCGCGCAGCCTCGGCATGAACCGCCTGCGCGCCTTCTTCGCCGTCACCCTGCCGCAGATCCGGCCGAGCGTGGTTTCGGGCGCGCTGTTCGCCTTCATCTCGGCCCTCGACGAGACCGTGGTGGCGATCTTCATCGCCGGCGGCCAGAACCAGACCCTGACGAAGCGGATGTTCACGGCGTTGCGCGACGAGATCGATCCCACCATCGCGGCGATCTCCTCGCTCCTGACCGCCGCCTCGCTGATCGTGGTGGTGCTGGCGAGCCTCGCCGCCCGCAAGTCGCGCACCAGCGCATGATCTCCGCGCGCCGGCAGATGACCATAATCCTGATCCTCGGCGGCGGCTCGGCCGGCTGCGTGCTCGCCGCGCGGCTCTCCGAGGAGCCGTCGTTCCACGTCACCCTGGTGGAGGCGGGCGGCGACCTGACCGAGGCCGCGATGCCGCCGGAGATCCGCAGCCGCTACCCGGGCCGGGCCTATCTCGATCCGCGCAACCTCTGGCCGGCGCTGACCGCCCGGATGGGTGCGCCCGCCGGCAACCGACCGGACGCGCCGCCGCCAAGACGCTACGAGCAGGCGCGGCGGCTCGGCGGCGGCTCGGCGATCAACGCCATGATGGCGAATCGCGGCGCACCTGGCGACTACGACGAGTGGGGGGCGCTCGGCGCCGAGGGCTGGTCGTGGGAGGCCTGCCTGCCCTACTTCCGCAAGCTCGAGGCCGACCGGGACTGTGACGGGCCGCTGCACGGCAAGGATGGTCCCCTGCCGATCCGCCGCGCCACCCGGGAGCAGCTCTCGCCCTTCGTCGCCGCCACGATGCGGACGCTCCAGGCGCAAGGGCATCCGGCCGGAACCGACCAGAACGGGCCCTGGCGCGATGGGGTCTATGTCGGCACGACCGCGATCTCGGATGCCGGCGAGCGAGTGCCGGTCTCTGTGGCCTACCTGACGCCGGCGGTAAGGGCACGGGCAAATCTGGTCGTGCGCACCGGCCTCCTCGCCGAGCGAATCCTGTTCGAGGGAGGAAGGGCGATCGGCGCGACGGTGGCGCCCCTCGCCGGCGGCCCGCCCGAGACGATTCCGGCCGACCACGTTGTGGTGGCGGCGGGCGCGATCCATAGCCCGGCGCTCCTCCTGCGCAGCGGCGTCGGGCCCGGACCGGCGCTCCGCCGGCACGGCCTGCCGGTGATCGCCGACCGGCCGGGCGTCGGCCGCAACCTGATGGAGCACCCTTCGATCGCGGTCTCGGCCTATCTCACCCGCGCCGGCCGGGTCCGCGATCCCGGGGAGCATCACGAGCAGGCGATCCTGCGCTACTCCTCGGGCCTGCCCGGCACGCCGGAGGGCGACATGCACGGCGCGATCCTGTCGCGGACGGGCTGGCATAGCCTCGGACTACGCATCGGCGGCATCTTCTTCTGGGTCAACAAGTCCTATTCGCGCGGTGAAGTCGTGCTCGCCTCGCCCGACCCGCGGACCGAGCCGCAGGTCGATTTCCGCATGCTGTCCGATCCCCGCGACCGCGACCGCCTGGCGGACGCCGTCCGCCGTGGCGCGCGGGCCCTGTGCGACCCGGCTCTCGCGGCGTTGCGCGGTCCGGTCTTCCCGGCGAGCTACTCGCCCCGAGTGGCCCGGGCCGCCGCGCCGAAGCCGTGGCCCGCAGCGCAGCGCGGGATCCTGTCGGGATTGCTCGATTCAGCCGGACCGGTCCGGGCGGCGCTGATCCACGGCGTCATCACCCGGGGCGTCACCCTCGACAGCTTGCTGGCCGACGAGAGGGCCCTCACCGACTTCGTCTCCGCCGAGGTCGGCGGCACGTGGCATCCATCCGGCACCTGCCGCATGGGTGCGCCGAACGACCCGATGAGCGTTTGCGACGGCGCCGGCCGGGTGCACGGCGTCGAGGCCCTTCGCGTCTGCGACGCATCCCTGATGCCGACGATCCCGCGGGCCAACACCAACATCCCGACCGTGATGATGGCCGAGCGCATCGCCGATTTGATCCGGCGGGACGGCATCGCGCCATGCGAGCGCCCGCCCATCTAAGTCTGCGGTGCTCGACGGCGTTGGACAGTCCCGAGCGGCGTACGAGTGCAATCGCTCAACGCCTCTGAGGCGAGCAGCTCTGAACGCGACGAAGCCCGCCAAGCGTGAGCTCGGGCGGGCTTCGTCGTGAGGGTCGTGACGAGGGAAGGTGTACGTGCTTGGCAGGTCTGGCGGTGACCGACTCTCCCGTGTCTTGAGACACAGTACCATGGGCGCTGGGGCGGTTAACGGCCGAGTTCGAGATGGGATCGGGTTCTGATCACCCCGCTCTGACCACCAGACCGGCCAAGCACGTCGCGTTCGGGCAAGCATGTGTGGAGGGGCTGTGACGCCCATCCGTCTTCATCGTGTTGTGGTTGGTGTCGATCCGGACACGGATCATGAGAGCGATCAAGCCGATCGAGCGATTAGTACTGGTCAGCTCAGCGCGTTACCGCGCTTGCACATCCAGCCTATCCACGTGGTCGTCTTCCACGGCTCTCGAGGGAGTTCTCGTTTCAAGGG
>NZ_FPCB01000046.1:0-46200 GCF_900116815.1 Methylobacterium sp. 174MFSha1.1
GACCTACTCAACCAGATGGATGACCGGCTGTGGTTGCTGTTCCCCGACCTGTATGGCCCCGAAGGTGATCATCCCCGCTGGGCGCTCAACAGCGGGTTCGCTTCGTAATTCCTAGTCATTGCCGCAAGGCGCTTTTGTCCACCCGGGACGGTATCCCGGAACATCTTTCCCATCACAACCCGACGACTTCCAATCAGGAGCACCGCTCATGGTATCGCTGACGCTCGCCTTGCTCACCGTCCTCCCGCATCGCCACGCCTTCATCGCGAGCATCGAGGCTTTTGTTGCCCCGGTCGTGAAATCCGCGGCCGCAGCGGTTCGCCCTCTCCCTCCTACGGAGACGGCTCCCATCATCCCTCTGCCGGCACCGCCCGCGGCCGTGCTCGCCCTCCCGGCGCCGAAGGGCCAGAACCCGCTGCTGGCGGCAATTGAGGATCACCGCAGCGCCAACCTCGCCGTGAACCAAGCCGTGCGTGACTATGTGCAGGCTGAGGAGGACCGCGCTCCCGACGAACGCCTGTTGCTCGCCATCGCCGATCGAGCCGGCGACAAGGAGGTGGCCGCCCTCAACGCCCTGCTGGCGCTCACCCCGTCCAATGCCGAGGAGGTGCAAGCCCTCGCGACCTACCTCGCCGAGGTATCGACTGACTTCGATAAGGGCGCGTTCGGGGCTTGGCTGTTCCAGCGCTTCGCCGTGATGATCACCCGCGCGCAGATCCAGGCATGAGGCTCGGCCAATGACCTCGCCCGCTCGCCGCATCGTGCCTGCCACCGCTCCGCAGACGCTCCAGGCCCGCAGCTACTTCCCCGCGCCGATCTACGGCCGACACGCCCCCACGCTGCCGCCAGACGAGCCCGTGCCCGGCACCGTCGAGGAATGGGAGGCCGTCACCGCCGTCCGGCCGGACACGCCCCACGTCCGCGCCCTGCGCTTCCTGAGCACGGCCGGCGATCTCCTCGCCGCCTTCGTCCTGATCGGCGGCGGCATGGGCCTGATCGGGCTCGCCACGCACCTCTGACGGCCCCTCGCCTGCCAGCACTGAAGCGTCACAGCACTACAGCATTGGAGCACTGCCTATGCCCCTCTCTCTGAAGCTCCCTCGTCGCAACCCCGACGCGCCTCGCCCGTCCCTGCGCGACCGCTACGCCGCCCTGAAGGGCTCGGCCGCCAAGGTGATGGGCAAGCCCGCCCGGTTCGCCCCGCCGAAGCCGATCGGCGCCGGAGAGCCGTCCAAGGCCCTCGCCGCCGCCCTCGCCGCGCATGAGATGGCCTACGGCTATGCCCTCTATACCGACGCCTACGGCCTGCCGGACCTGACCGAGCGGCGGCAGGCCGAGGAGGAGGCCTTCCGGGCGCTGCTGCACACGCCGCTACAGTCGGATGCGGACCGCGCGGCCTACGCCGCGGCCGTCATCTCGCGGCAGATGCACTCCCTCGGCGACGCCAGCGCGACCGAGCGGGATCACCCGATGGCCGTGGCCTTCCGCAACATCAGCTTCGGCGAGAACGCCCGGGAGCCGGAGGAGATGCGCCACATCGGGCGCAAGGCCGAGGCTACCACGGACCCGAGCCCTGCGGCGATTGTGGCCCCCCGGCCGACCGATCGCGCGCTCGCCCTTCTCGGCGATCTCGAGCGGGAGTGGGCGACGCAGATCATCCAGCAAGACAAGGACCGTCAGGACCACAGCCCCGAGGCGGAGGTGCGCAACGATGTGATGATTGCCCGGCGGGACGCCCTGATGGCCGCCGCCGAGGCGCTGCCTGCGACCTCGCGTGAGGCCCGCCACGCGAAGGCTCTGGCCTTCGCCTGGGACGCGTCGATCATGCTTTGGCGGGCCGATCGGACGCGTGACCAGTACGGGACCGACGGTCGCCTGATGATCGACCTGATGAACAGCCTGACCGGCGAACTCTCGAACGCTGCCGGCATGAACGTGTCGAGCCTCGACCAGCCCAAAGCGATCCCGGCCCGGTTCGACGCCTACGACCACGAAACCGGCCTCGTGACCTACGCTGACGCGGCCGGCACGATATCAACGCGACCCGCCGCCGAATGGATCGCCTTCATGGCGATGCGCCTGCACCACATCGCCCGGTCCGAGCGCACCCGCCAGTTCAATGCGGAGTGCAAAGACCTCGACGGGGCGGCTTGCGCTGCGTTGGAAGCCCGGCTCACGCGCGAGCTGCGGATTGATGCATTGCATGCGCTTATGTTCCGCTCCGATCAGGCCTTCGCCGAAGCCCAGTCAGAGCGTAACGGGCACACCGGGGCCGGGCCTTCCGCCGCGAAGGTCGACCTGAAGCCGCTCACCGTGTTGCAGCTCGTGAACCTCCACGAGGCGTACCAGGCAGCTCGGCATCTCTGGGAAGGTGTCGTCGCGCGACCTTATAGCGTCGCATTTAGAGATCCACGCGGCTGCGTTCATGCATCCCCGGTGGGTCATCTGGCAGATTTCGAGGAAACCCGTGCGGCTCTCGTGGGGGAGCGGATTATTGACGAAATCGCGAACCGCAGCCCCCAGACTGAAAAGGAGCGCGACTACATCCTGAGCCTGCGCCTTCAGCACGAAATCGCCTGCGAAGACCGCATCCGCGATGCCGACATGATGCGCGAGATTTCTCAGGCTTGGGGAGCCTGACCCGTGGCGAATGTCATCACCTTCCGGCCCCGCCCCAAGCCTGACGCTCCGCGCGACGCCCAGGCCGCCTTTCGCGAGCAGATCGAGGTTGCGGCGCAAGCCGCCCTCGACACCGCCGACAAGCTGATTGCCATCCTCAACGAGATGGACGGCGACACCGACCTTGAGGACGGCGCCGACGCCGAGCCGTCCCTTGGCGCCCCTGAGGGCCACGCCTCGCAGGTCATTTGGCTGCGCGGCTCCGACACCGACCACGAAATCACCGCCCCGGAGATCTGCGCGTGAAGCTCGCCACCACCGCCCGTCTATCCCTCGCCCTCGGCCAGCCCCGCCGCGTCGCCTTCGGTCTAATGCGTCTCAGGGCCATTCAGCGCCAGGTGCTCGCCCGGGCGGGCCACGAGGCCGGAAAGGGCAACGTCGTCACCGCTGCCGCCCTGATCCTGCTGTGGCTGGCGGGCTGCTGATGCCGACCGCGATCCCCTCCGCCGAGCCCCGGCTTTCCCCGCGCCAGTTAGCCCGGTTCCTCTGGCTCTGCATTCGGGTTCGCTACCTGTTCCGGCGGATGGAGCGCGCCAGCCTCAAGGTGTCCCGCGTCGGCTTCGACCGTACCGGCGGCCGGCTCCTCTACTTCGCCGATTGCTGGCTTGCCTGCCACGCCGAGGTGGCGACGCTCCTGCAGTGTGCCGAACCGCCGGAGAGGTGGCGGAAGTGCGCAGGCTGTTCGGTCGCTGACAAAGGTCGACTAATAAATATTATGCAAAATGTTTATGCTTGCCATTTAACAAGTGATGACACTAGAATAACAAGGCGGGGTGAGATTGCGATCTTTTCAGCGCCATCTCGCTCTGACAGGACAGCGGGAGCTTCCTATGATTTTCGTATCACGAGCACGACTTGCTAGTTATCTAGTTTTTTCATGTATTTACTGGCTTTCTATAGCAACAGCCGCTGCTGAAACGTGTGAGGAAGAAAAGAAAAGGGTGGAAGAAGCGTTTCCCGACACGACAATCGTCTGTGAGGAACGAAGACCTTCTGGGGGATCGCCTTTCGGAGGTGGTGGAGGCGGTGGTAGTTTTGGAGGAGAGGTGGCAGAGCCTCCCTCGAGACCACCCGGTGGCGGAGGGGGAACCGGACGGCCACGCACCCAATCCACGAACGCTGTCGAGCCAAGCGCAATCAAAGTGAAAAAATGTCCAGGAAACTGGCAGCAGTCGTATTGCACGGCGATCCGTTTTCTTCTTGGTTCTCCACCTACTTTTATTGACGTTGGAGTTACAGTCGGAGCGCCTCAAGAACTGAGAGATGGAAAGAAAATAAGCGCGCGAGAAATGCAAGTAGATGCCTCAGTTGCTGCAACCAATGCGGGAAATTACTTTATTGGAGCAGTTAGATCTGGAAGCTTACTTGCTACGCAAGTTCCAACTCTCTTTCCTCAGCGCATGGGCGCAGATATGATGTCACATGGCATTGGCTATAGAGTGCAGCAATGCAACCCTGTACCAAATTCGCCCCCGCCGTGCTGATGCGAAGCTTGAAGGCACTATCCTTGAAGTCTCTTGGAGCTGCGCACAGGGGCTCAGTCCTTCATATTTGATGACCCGGTAACCCATTCCCATCATCCTGCGATGGGCCTTGTCGCGTATCGGCCCCGCGCCCCGTTAGGCCACCCGGCCGGCGGGGCTCGCTGTTTCAGGCTGTCCAGCGCGGATAACTGTCATCCGCTATGCCTACCGGCAGATTATTATTTGTTGCCATCCTTCAAAAGGCTCGAATGCATCCAGCCCCAGGGCTTCTCAACCCCGATCTGGACCCAATCGCGCGCTCTCGTGAAGACGTGAAAACTTATACCCGCCTGGGCTGTCCTTAAAACCGGGGCCGCCCTATCGGGACGCTCCCGGATGTTTCCTGACCGCTTCGTGACGACCATCTCGCGCTTGGGCATTGGGACAGCCGCGGCCTCCACTTTCGGCGAATTTTGATCGATCGGCGGGCTGCTTGCGGGTGCTGAGGTTTCAAGAAGCGGCCTCACCGGATCGGACTCCGGGTTTTGGTGGACGGGGCCGGCGCCAAAACCGGGATGGCCCCGCGAGACGTAGACCCAGCCGCTCGCCACCGAGACCGCGAGAGCTACGGCCACCAACACCAGCGCCCGGCCATGCGAGGAGCGCTCGGGCTGCGGTTCCTGTGGTCGCTCGACTAAGTGGTCGACCGAAGTCGCCGAAGCCGGTTCAGGGGAAGATGCAAGAGGTGCGACAGGTGCAGTGACCCTGGTATCAACCCACCGCCGGAAAGAGTGGACGCTCTTCCATTGGACCTGAGATCCGCTCAGCACACCAGAGACCGTATAGTCGGAATGTAGGCTATACGGACGTCCCTTGTAGGACATTTCTGCTTGAACAGGAGATGAAATCAGAAATTTAGGTTCTGGATCATTGTCAGAAACTGCTGGCAATATAATTGATAAATCTGGTATCGTCGGCGAACTTGCAAGCGTGGGTGGTGATCGCAGCGTAGGTGTGTAGGTCCCCTTTGGTAGACGAGCCCGCTTATTTACGACCCACTCGGCATGCGCCTCGGCCTCGCTGATACCCTTCCTACGAGCGTTGCGCCTGATCCGCTTCCTTGCATTGGCAGATGGTAGATTAAATCCTGTTCTTTCAACATGATCCTTATTGGCTCCATACCACAATAAAAATGATATAATTGCAAATACGATGGAAATGAACGTGCCCACTTCGCAAAACCTTATTTGCTGCCTGATTAAGCAGCGAGCTTCCATCTAGTTTTGCCGCGCTTGGAACAGCCTGCACGGTGGCGCTAGCAGGGCTGATAATGTCCTATTTTTGTGGGGACGCCAGAGGCCGGCTCATACACCCATTGACCCGTCTACTTTGCAGTGGCGGTTCACCCGTGCGCGGTGGCGGAAATGATGGCGGCTGCCGGCTTAAGATCACGAGGAAGGCGCTAACCAATCTCGGCCATCTTCCGCCCGGGCCACGTTGCGTATCAGATCATTGCCCCGCCGCGCCTTCCCGGCCGGCGGGCTCGTCGTGCGCCGGGGCATCGCGTAGGTTGGCCCATGCGCTACGCTCTCGCCGTCCTCGGCCTCCTGGCCCTCGCGACCTTCGTAATCGGCACACAGGGGCCTCCTTCCCACTTTGGCGATACGCTGGTCACCGGGCTCTTGATCCTGGCGGCTGTCCTACTGTCGGCCGCGGTGATCGTCAGCCGGCTAGATCGGGTTATCGAGCTCCTCAAGGATCGCCGCCCCGGCTAGGTGCTCCGGCCACGTCGCCAGCACCTCGGAATAGATGCAGTTCCGAGCAACCGTCGTGAGGTGGCAGGCTCCGCCGATTAGGTTGCCGGGGATCTGACTCAGCGCCTCGATAAGGGCTGGGCCGTCGCGGTTCGGCACGTAGAGGCCGCTGATATCACAGGGCGTGCGGGCGGCGGCGGCGAGCGCCTGGATGTGCGGTGGGCAGGCACGCACGTCTGTCGTGATGCCGCCAATCTGCCTTGGCTGCCAGGCTGTCGAGGGATCGTGCGTGCCGTCGTGGGCGTACCAGCACTGAGGCATCCCGCCGTCCAAGGCGAAGCCGACTAGGAAGGCTTCCGCGCTTCCAGGCCAATTCGGTATTACGCCGGCATACGCGCTCACGGCGGACCGCAGAAACTCGCCAAGTTGTGCCGCAGCTACCTCGAAGCTCGCGACGAGGTTAGCGCCTGCGAAAACGGAAGGAAGCAGGAGGCCGGGCCCACGGATGGCAACCGCGGCACGAAGATGCGGCAGGGGCAAGCACTTGGTGCCAAGCAACCGCCTATCCGTCAGATAGTCGACTTGGAGCGCGTCGGTGACGATGAATGCGGCGTCCGGATCCAGCGTGATGTTGATCGATGTCATGCGGAGTGGCCGTGTTCCTTGCCGTGCCGGAAGCGATAATAGCAGCGGAGCCTACCGCCGACGTTACGGCCAATCCGGACACGCCTATGGTGCCGCCGATGGAGGCTGCAACCTCTGCACTGATAATCGCTGCGCCGATGACCTCAGCCATTCGCTAAATCCTTCATCCGAAGACCGACGCCGATCATCACGCCACCGCGCCATAAGCTGACATCCTCCGCCGGCCAGCCCTTAGCAGTGAGCCCGGCCGCGGCATCGTTCAGCCGCCGGCTCATTTCCATTTCCATCACCACTGCGGGATCGTGAGAAAGCGCCCGTAGGCCGGCGGCGGTGGCTGTGTCGGCAAGGTCGCGACCGGCGGCCATGCCTTCCTCAAGCAGCCATTGGGCGCGCGACACCATCAGCCGGCCATCCGCCGATAAGCCTCGCCGCGCTCGAATTGGGTTCGGTCACGCTCCTGGTTGTTCGTAGCTATGGCCCGAGCGAGTGCGCTTTGCACCTGCGCCTCGGTGAGCGTGGAGCCCCGAAGGTCGAAGCTGTAGGATCGGGCATCGGTCATGGTAGGCGCGGCGTTCTGGTTCGCCGCACCGTTCTTCATGCTGACGGGGATGCTTCGACCATCCGGCAACGGCACGTATGCTTCCGGTCCTCGGCCTTCGCCAAAGATTGCCATCTGAGGCGAGTTCGCTACGCCGCCGTTCGCATATCGGTTCAGCGGCAGAGCACCGCGGCTCGTCATCACTCCGCCATTGGCGAACCAATCAGCGGCGTCGCCGGTCACAAGACCATTGGAGGCATCGCCGCCCAACCCGAGGAAGCCCAGGAAGCCGCTGCCACCGATCCTACCGCCGGCTCCGATAGGGCCGAGTGCCATGCCTAGGAACCCGCCAGGGCCGGCGCCAGCGCCCTGCGTGCCTGCAAGGGCAGCGAAGGGACCTTGCCCGAACAAAGCCGCCTGTAGGGCCGCCCTGCCGAAGTTGCGGGCGAGGTCGGCAACCGCGCTGCTCCAAGACCGGGTGCTGTCTAGCAGCGGGTCAATCAGGCCGCTCCCCATTTGCCCCAGCGACGACCAAGCGGCCTGTGTGTCGCGGATCGAAGCGTTCAACCGGATCTGATCGGCCAACGCCTGCGCGCCGGGCGTGTCCGTGTTATCGCCGTAGATCTGCCGGACCTGCGCGCTAACGATCTGCTCTTGCGGCGTGCGGCCGAGTTGAGCGCGTTGAAAGAATACCTCCCGCGAGGCCGCGGCCTCGACATAGGCTTGCTGCTGCCGACCGATCGCCGCGGACACCGCGTCGATGCGCTGCCGGTTCGCCTCGCTGAGCGGGATGCCGTCCGCGGTGGCACGGTTCAGCAGGTTCGCCCGGGTCGTCAGCCGCTCGGCCTCACCGGCACTCTTGCCGAGGGCCTGCGCCTGCGCCTGCTGCGTCCGCGTGGACTGCTCCGAGACATCGTTCAGAGCTCGAGCTTGCGTGATGTCGTTCGACTGCGTGACGCCGCGACGGACCTGCGCTCGCAGCTCGTCGGGCGTCGCGATCATGGATCGCTCGGCGCGCTCGGCCACGTCCTTCAGGGTCAGTCCGTTGAAATATTGCGTGCTCGGCCGCTCCCGCGCTTCCTGCCGATACGAGCCGAGATCCGGCCGGCTCGCCGTACCGAAAACGCCGGCAAACCGCTCGTCAATGCTCTGGTACTTGTCGCCCTGGCCTAGACCGGCCTCGACCTGACTTTGCTTGACCTGCCGCTCAACCGGGTTCACCTCAAGGAGCCGGTTTGCGCGGCTCTGCGCAACCACGACAGTCGCGGCGCGCTCTTGGTCGCTCCGCATCCGGGCAAGCTCGCCCTCTACCGCAGCGCTGGCGCTCTGCTGCGCCGTCACGTTCAATCGGGGATCGCCCACCGCCACAGCGGCGCCTCGATTGACGTTCGACCAGAAGTTAGACAAGGCGTCGGTCAAATAGTTGGTCGCGCGCTGTCCATATCCGGCAAGCTCGTTGTACTTTGCTAGTCGTGGGTTGATCTCGTCCAGAGCCATACGAACGACTTCGCCGCCGCGGCCTTGTTTCTGCAAGTCCTGCAACAGGCGGCTGGTCGTGGCGCTGTAGGTGGCGAGGCGGCCGGCATACTTGTCATAGGCCGCCGAGCCGTTCGTAAAGAACTCCTGCTGGATCTTCGCGGCGTCATCGAAGCTCGTGCCGAACGTTGTCGCAAAGTCGCGAGTACTGTTGAGGGCGGCCGTCAGTGTGTCGCGCGTCGCGTTGCCGGTGCTGGCGAAGGCGGTCGCGTACCGCGTGGCGCTGTCCGTCGCTAGGATGCTCGCGCGACCAATCTTCTCGATCTCGCCAGCCGCGATCCCGCTTTGCTGGCCGAGCCCCGTCAGCCCGACCGCAACGGCTTTCTGGCTCGCGTCGAATTCGAGGTACGCCTTACCGATCACCCCGAGGCCGCCGGCCACACCTCCGGCGATACCTAGGGACAGCGGCACGAGGCGCTGAACCTCCGTCACTACGCCGCCAAGGATGCCACGAACGCCAGCGCCAGGGCCGAAGATCTGCGCGATCTGCGGCCCCTGCTGCATCAGGATCGTCAGCGGGTTCATTCCGCCGTACAGCGTAGTTCCGATGTCGATAAACTGCGCCCGCAGGTTCTGCACCTGATAGGCCGCAAGCTCTGTGGTCTTCGCACCGTCCGCTAGCGTCCGATGCCACCGGCCAGCCGCCGCCTCTGCCTGCACATGAGCACGAATGGTTTGCTCAAGCATCGCATTGATGCCGTTAACGCTCCGCTGCATATTAGCTGCGGAGGTTCCAGCTTTATCGAACCCCCTTCCGACGCCGGCCGCTGCCTGCTCCGTCCGGATCGCCGCCGCACTTAAGCGGTCGAGGTCTGTCGTTGCTTGCGCAATCGGGCGGGTATCAACTTCAAAACCGAGTGCGGCGAGGTCAGCGGCCATCTTCAGCGCCTCCGTCAGGCCGTCATGCGGCGGTGCGCGTCGAGGCGCGCGGCAAGGGTGCGGATGTCTTCGCGGGTGAGGTCGTCGATACGGCCGAGGCAGCCTTTGAGGGTGCGTGCGGCGCGGACAGGCTGCGAGAACGCCCGAGAGAGGTCGTCCTTCGCCTGCTCCGGATCCGGAGCGGCGGGTGCGGGCTCTGCGGGCAGCCCTACCGCCGTCAGCAGGTGTCTCCGGGCGTAGACCGAGACGCTTTCGCCAGCCTCCTCGGCGCACTGGATGAGGGCGGCCTGCAAGCCCTTGTCGATCCGGACGTAAAGCTTGCGCGGGTACACAACCGCCATGACTGGTCCCTCTGCAGAACGGGACCAGTAGAGCACATATTTAATTCCCTAAGGTACGCTGATTAGGAATGCAGGTATATTCCGTTCAGTGGCTTTCCTGTATTTTTCATATCATCTTTTCACTCTTCGTACTCTATTTTCACATCTGAAGTATTCTCTGTCTGCATAGCGGCCTTGGCGCTCTCAAACACCTTCGCCTGAGCAGCGCTCATACGAAACGCCCAACTCATCTCCGCAAACGAAACCGTCCCGCTGCCGTCATCTTTTCCGGACGGCACGAAGCTCGCATCGTGTTCCTTCTGATGTCGCGCCGCAATCAAAAGATGTTGGATCAAATCGTCCGCGACTGCGCCAAGCAGTTTTTTCATCGTGTCTACGGTAGTCTGGCTTTTTATTAGATATTTATCTTCTTTCAAAAATGGATACAGTAGTTTACTATATACCAAGGCATTATCAAACATTGCCATTGAACCAAACCAATCATAGCGCATTTGCTCTAACACTTGCTGCGATATTTTTTTAGTTACTTCTGGTTCATTAAAGCTATTTTCGAGCCTTTTCTCAGCTTCTTCACTGACTGATCTACCGCTTTGGGCTGCCGCTTCCTCAAGCTGCTCCCTCAACCCGGCTCGCGCGCGAAGCTTTATCTGACTTGATTTTCTGTCCTCCTCGGCAAGCCGAGGCCGGCCGCGCCTTTGGGCTGGCTTGGTGTCATCCGTGGTCATCGGCGCGCTCCTGTTCACTGCTGATTATATGAGGCCCGATCGGGCCGCAACAGACTTGCGCGATCACCCGATCTGATCTATCGATTTTTCGAGGCCCGAATTGTACCCGTTTGGAGCGTTCGATGGATCAGGACATGCGCGAGGTGCTGACGCGGGCCTGGGTCGACATCCCGTGCACCGCCCGATTTCTCGGTATCGGGAAGAACGCGGCGTATCGCGCAGTGAAGGCGGGCGAGATCCCATCCGTCAAAATCGGCGGCTTGATCCGGGTGCCGACTGCCCCTCTGCGCGAGATGGCGGGACTTCCCGCCCATGAGGCGGCCCCTAAAGCCGCCGCCTAATCCCCGCCACTGGCGGGCACGGCCTGCCGGCTCTCCGTAGACACTCTGACGCGCAGACAAAAAAAGCCCCTGCAACGGGGGCTCCGCGGCAGAGGCTTTAAGGTCAATAATCCTGTGACCGTACATAAGCGCACCGCCGTTCAACGGCAATCCATTTCGCACACCGACCCCGCAATTCCCGTCTGGGGCGCCGATGACGCCCGAGAGATGCAGGTTCGAACGATTGCCCGCCGCACGGGGCATCCGGTCGAAACCTCGCGAGCGCTGGCTGACCTTGCCTTCGCTCGCGTCGATCGCTGGGGCGCCCGCGCATGAGCCGCCCCGCCCCTCATCCCGACAATCAGGCCCGCACCTTCGAAGCACTCGCCGCGGCGATGGCCGAGGCTGCCACCTATGCCAGCGTAGCGAGCGATCTCGCTGCGATCGGCGACGCTCGAGGCGCCGCCTATGCGGTTCGGGCGTGCTCGGCCTGCCTCCTGACGAGCGCCGAGCTCGTTCAGTTGGTGAAGCCGCCGGCCCGCCCCAAAACCGGGGAGGCCGCATAATGGCGGTTCCTCCGAAGATGCGTCGCATCATCCTGGCGTGCCGTGAGGCCGACGCGAAGTTCTTCGCCCGGCGGCAGGATCGTCAGCATCGCGTGCGCCTCGCGGCTCGGGCCGAGATCGCTCTCGCCCGCTCCGAAGGTGCGATCACGCTCCCTGTCCCGGCGGGCGTGCGCGGGTTCGTTGCAGTTGAGCGGCGGCCCGACGAGGCGCTTCATTGGGCGATCGGGTTCGAGCCCGAGCACACCAATACGGATCTCGACGAGCGGGCCGCTCACGCTGCCTACCTCGAGTTCCTACAACACGACGACGCCACGCTCTGCGATCTTGCTGCGCGTGTTCGGACCGGAGGCGCCACCGCTTGACGGTCGCGGCGCCCCCGCCCTCCGGAGTTGCTGGGCTCACACCGACGCAGGTTCGCAGCCAACTCCTGAGGATGGGGTGGCCGTGCGTCCTCCCGATCGTCGCCCATGACAACACGAAGCACAGAGGCCGCGGCAAGGCGCCGGGGATCCTCCGGTGGGGTGAGCGCGCCTTGTTTGAGGGGCCCGGCACCTCCACGGCGGACCTCGCCGACTGGCAGAAGTGCGAGCGGAAGTGGCCCGGGACCGGAATGGCCTGCGGCGACATCGTCACGATCGACGCCGACTTCATCGTTGAGCCGGACATGGCCGACCGGGCGCAGGCCCTCGCGTTCGAGGTGTTTGGCGAGACCCCGTTCATCCGTCAGGGGCAGGCGCCGAAGGTCGCCCTGGTCTACCGCGCCGCCGAGGCGATCCCGAGCGTCCACCTCAAGACGGCAGACGGCTCCGGCGATGGCATCGACGTGTTGAGCACGGGGACGCAGTTCGTCGCATACGGCGTTCATGCCAAGACCCTCCGGCCCTATTCCTGGATCGGGGCCGAAACGCCCCTGACCGCCGGGCCGGATGCGGCCCCGGAGATCAACCAGGCGCAGGTTGACGACTTCCTGGCGCGCCTTGGCCGCGTCGTCGAGCTGAACGGAACCGGGGGTCGGGCGGGGCGGGGCAAAGGCACCGGAAACGGGGGCGGCCAGATCGTCCGGGATGAGACCGGCCGCGTGGTCGACGGGCGCGAATTCCACCTGACCCGTACCGTGTACGCCGTCGCGGTCGCGATGCAGGACGAGGGCGCCGAGATCACCGTTGCGTCGCTCGCCGGCAGGGCCTGGGAAGCGTTCACCGCCTCCACCCTGCTGGATGACGCCCGTTGGTCCCCCGAGGCAGCCCGGGTGAAGGCTGCGGCGCTCCTCGACCGGGTGCGCCGCGGGTTCGTGACCCTCGCCCCGCAGCCCACGGCGCAGATGCCGGCCGCGGCCCCGAGTTACCTCGACCATCGCAAGACCGTCGCCGAAGCGGAGGCAGAAACCCGCGGCGTTGTGGATGCCTTTTTCGAGCAGCACATCCCTGCCTGGAAAGCCGACCGGGAAGCCTGGGAGGTGAGCGCCGAGGAGGCGAAGGAGCGCGACCAGGAAGCACCGGCCGAGCCCACCCCGACATCTTGGGCGGCCCGCGTCGAGACCGCGATCGGCAAGACCGCGCTCGCCATCGCCGGTGCGGCACAGGCCGCTAAGACCGGTCAGCGCATCGTCTACGCCGCCCCGATGCATTCGCTCTTGGCCGAGTTGCAGGAGCGGTTCGCAGCCCAAGGCGTCGAGGCCCGGGTCTATCGCGGCTACACCAGCGCCGACCCGGATGCGGAAGATGCTGCCATGTGCCTCGACCTGCCGGCGATGCAGGATGCGCGCGACGCGGGCGGGTCCATCCGAGCGGCAGTGTGTGAGCGGCGGGTGGACGGCCTGCAATACCTCTGCCCCTTCCACGCCCTGTGCGGGATGCAGCGGCAGCGGCAGGCCAAGCCGCAAGTCTGGCTGATCCCCCACGCCCTGCTGTTCCAGTCCCGCCCCTCGTTCATCCCGAAGCCCGACGCCCTGGTGATCGACGAGGGGTTCACGATGGGGGCCCTGCCGGACAAGCCGGCGCGCATGTCGCTCGACGCCATCGAGCAAGCCCCGTTCGAGCGCGACGATGACGGCAGCGTCTTCAGCAACGCCGCGAACGACCTTCAGAGCGCCCGCGGCGCCCTACTCCGGGCGCTCCGGGCTCACGACGAGGACGGCCCCCTGGGCCGGGAAATCCTGCTTCAGCGCGGCGTCACCAAGACCGTCGCCGCCAACGCCTACCGCCTTGAGTGGATGCGCCAGAGAGAACCCGGGATCACGCCCGGGATGCCCCCGAAGGCGCGCAAGGCAGCTGCGGCAGCGGTTGCCGCTCACAACAAGGAAATGCGCCTCCTCGCCGGCCTCTGGGCCGAGCTGCGCACGTTCCTGGAAGGGAGCGCTGCCGCCTCTGGACGCCTCTATCTTCGCTACGACCGCGAGGCCGAGTGCCGGGTGATTGAACGCCGCTCCCTCGGCACGGTCCGCACTTCCTGGTCGGCGCCCGCTCTCCTCCTCGACGCCACGTTGCCCGAACCGGCGCTGCTCGCCCCCGTGCTCGGCCATCCCGTCGAGGTGCGCGCCGACATCACCGCGCGGTGGAGCCCCTACGTCCGCACCCGCCAGATCGTCGGCGCGCCGGTCACCGCCCGCAAGCTCGGGATCATCGAAGGAAAGGAATTCGACATGCCCCGCCGGTCGGTGGTCGACCTGATGCGGCTGATCCGGCTGCGCGCCGCGCTGGCCTACCCCCGCATCGTGGTCGTGATTGCGCCTCAAGCCTTGGTAGCGAAGCTCTCGGAGATCGGCCTGCCGGAGAACGTCGAGACCGCCCATTTCGGTGCGGTCGCCGGGATCGATCGGTGGGCGACGGCGGGCGGGTTGATATGCATCGGCCGGCTGCAGCCGGGGCCGCGGATCGTCGAGCCGCTGGCCGGCATCATCACCGGCGAGGTGACCGAAGCGCTGCCCGAGGGCGAGGCGGGGGGCGCCTGGTACCCGCGGACCGAAGGCGGGATCCGACTGGCGTCGGGTGCGACGGTGAAGGTGGAGCACGAGCGGCACCCCGACCCCGTTGCCGAGGCACTGCGATGGCAGATCACCGAGGCTGGGCTGATCCAGGCCATCGGTCGGTTGCGTGCCCTGCGGCGCGGTCCCGACGCCCCCGCCTTCGTCGACATCATCAACGACGTGCCGTTGCCGCTCAGCGTGGATGCGGTCGTGTCCTGGGACGAGGCGAAGGTCGGCGCCTGGGCCGAGATGGCGCCCGAGGGCGTGCTGCTCGCGAGCCCCGCCGACATCGAAGCGTGCTTTCCGGAGGTAGCTCCTACCCGGGACAAGGCACGCGAAGCCGTTCCGCCGACGCTGGGGGTAACGTCTATAAGGGATATAATTATAGACGTTACCCCCAGCGTCACGGCGGGCCAGAACGCCCCCGGAACGGAGGCCTCCGGCACCCCTAAACACGTTGGGGCTAGCGTCAGGCAGGCGACCTACAAGCGCCGCGGGCGCTACGCTCCGGCCAAGGCGATCTTGCTCCCGAACGCCCCAGCAGATTTTGAGGGTTGGCTGTTCGACCGCCTCGGTGCGCTTGAGTGGGTGAAGATCGAAGAGCCGGAGCAGGCGCCCCGGGCAGAGCCTGTCGAAGCCTCGAGCCTGCCCGCTCCGGCGAGCGCCCTGCTGCTCCGCGCGGCTGACTACGATCCCGAACTCGTCGCCCGCTGCCGGTGCGTGGTCGACGTGCCCGCCGCCGCCGAGCGTCCCGCGCCGGTTCGGGCCGAAGTGGTGCGCTGGACCCTGCCGCCCGACGCCAAGCCGATCCGGTGGGCGCCCTCGATCTGGGCCATCCTGGCGACTGCGACCCCGATCCGATTGGAGGCCGCGGAGTGACCGACCACCTCGACAAATGGGGGCCGTTCAGCCCCGCGCTTGAGCCGGCCGAGCGGATCGCCCGCTGCCGCGGCCTTGAGGCTGTGGTGCATCTGATCACCGGCCCCGACGGCAACGAGGCGGTTCGCCTGCTCCGCACGGCCGAGCGGGATCCGGCCGCACTCCCCGCCGCCGCCCGCGCCATCAACGCTCTGCCTAGCATGACTAAGCGGCACATCTGGGCGAGCTACGCCGCCGTGACGAAACCTCTTCCCCCAGCCTGAGGATATCGCATGTTCATCAGCACCGAAGACGGCCGGATCATCAACAGCACGCACGTGGTCTCGGCCGAGATGCCACGCGGCGGCGCCGGGTTCTTTGTAACCTTCACGGACGGGCGCAAGGAACGCCTCCTGCTCGCGGTCGCCGACCTCGAGGAGTTGTGCGGGACCATCGTTCCGGCCCCGACCGGATACATGGTCTTTGAGGTGCACATCCCGGCCGCCGCCGACGCGGCCCGTGGGCTTCTCTGCCTGGATCCTCGCCCCGTCATCGCCTTTCGCGTCACCGACAGCGCTGCCCGCCCCGTTCCGATCACCGCGGCCGGTGCCGCGTCCACGTCCGGCGGCTGGACCTACGCCGTGCGCGGCCCCGAGGGGCGATGGATCGGCCCCGATGACGATTACGAGCGCGCGGCGGACTTCAAGGCCGCCTGCGAGCGCCAGCTTGCCGACACCCTTGCCCGTCACCCCCGCAAAGCTGCCTGAGGAGCCCCATCATGGCCGACATCATCGAGCTTTGGAGCACCAAGCGCGACACCCCGAAGGACCGTTGGACCGTGCTGCACGTCTACGGCCAGACCGGCAGCGTCGAGGTCGCCCGCTGCACCAAAGAGGGGCGCCCCGGCTGGCTCTACCTCCTCGGCATGTGCACCGCCGCTTCCGATACTGATGTGCTCGCCGAGGTCCCTGACACCCCGGAGGGCGCCGCCATCCTCGATTTCGTAGCGCTGGCCACCCTGCGCGCAATCGACCTCGCCGTGATGGATGCTGCGACCACCGCCGGGGATGCCGCGTGATCCCCGCCGAGACCGCGCAGAGGCTCGGCAAGCTCGTGCGCCTGCTGGCGAGCGATCATGACGGCGAGGTGGTCAGCACCGTGCGGGCCATCGGCCGGACCCTGTCGGCGGCCTCTCTCGACTTCCACGCCCTCGCTGCGGTGGTGGAGGAGGCTGCCGCCCGCCCCCAGATCATCCTCACGCCGTTCTCGCCCGACGAGCCGGACCTTGGCGATGTCGACTTCGGGAGCATGGCGCGGGACAGCGCCGACCTGATGCGCGAAGCCTACGAGGCGGCCGAGCGCCGGCGGAAAGAGGCGAGAGATGCCCCCGATGCGCCCGCCACACGCCATGGCCTGCCGATCTGGGGCACGCAGCGGATCGCGCACTGGGGCGACGTGGTGGAGCACTGCCTGATGCTGGACTGGACGATCCCGAAGGCCGCTGGCGGCAAGTTCCTGTCCCGCGAGGACCGCGACCGGCTCAAGGCCTTCCGGTGCGTGTTGAAGCGCCGCCCGACGAACGCCGACGCCGAGTGGATTGAAGGCATCCTGACCCGGTGCCACGAAGTCCGCGAAGCCTGGCGCACCCGCAAGACAGCTTGATGATCTCCATTTTAGCTGAAACCACTACTCAATTATCAATATTTTAGGTACATGTAACTGAGGTCTTCTCAGTACGCCAGTCCCTTGAACTCGACTTTCTCATGCCTTGAGAGGAATACCACGGCGATCTCGCCTTTCCCGCGCCAAACTATGCTGCAGAGGACATATCCGCAGGTGCCGTCGAGGCGAAGAAAAATCTTGTCGGACAGGCAGACGCTCGGATCGATCATAATAAGCGCCCCAGACATATGCACATCACGCACAGAGCAAGGAAGCGACATGCGTCGCCCCTCTATCCATATAGAGCCGCGCCGAATATTCTGTTTCGAGCGTGCATATGACAATTTACAATCTCTATTTTATTTAGATTGTTAACATATGTTCGTATTTAAAGATCTGAGATTTTTCTTTTCATCCAGATATAGAGCCAATATTACATTATGCACAACACATATCCGACGTTGGATATATCGCTGTGGTGAGGAGCTAGCCGCGGTGGGAGGCGTCGAAGCGCTGCGCTAAGCCCGCGCCGCTGCCATCGCTGCAGAGCCCGCTCATGCTGAGACCCGCGCTGCCCTAATTGATACCGCATGGTCAATTGTTGCTGGGTAGGCCGATCAAGACACAAATCACAGGATTTAAATCCTACCATTTGAAATTATTCGTGATACAGCGCATTATGGGAACGATTTCACAATCGAAGTCATATGACTGGACCCAAATATGACCACCGTCGAGTTTTCTGAGAACAATCTGGTTAGCCTAGCCGCCGACATCGTGTCCGCCTACGTGACGAGGAACAGCGTGCCGGTCGGCGACCTGCCGGCGCTGATTGCCGCGACGCACACAGCATTGACCAAGCTCGGCGGGCCGGCTGAGTCCGCGAAGGAAGAGCGGCCAGCCCCGCTTATGCCGATCAAGAAGACGGTAACCCCAGACTACATCATCAGCCTTGAGGACGGTCGTCAGTACCGGACCTTGAAGCGCCACTTGGCCGGGCGCGGCCTCACCCCTGAGCAGTACCGCCAGAAATGGGGCCTGCCGCACGACTACCCGATGGTCGCAGCCAACTATGCCGCCCAACGCTCCGAACTCGCTAAGAGCATCGGGCTTGGCCGGAAGGCCGCCTAAAGGCGGGGTAGTTACTCAGGCTCAGGCGGCGCCGACTATGTGCCGCCTGAACTGAGAGGAGCACCGCCGTGCCTCGCCCTCCTGGTCGCCCACCCCAGACCCCGCTGCAGCCGGTCGATACCCGACAGCAGGCCGTTGACGCCGCCGTGGCCCGCGTCGTCGAGAACATTACCGCGAACTTGAAGGCGATGATCCCCGAGCACGCGATCCGGCGGCTGATCGAGCTTGAGGTTCGCGCTGCGGTGCAGGCCTTACCGCCGGTCATGGTCGAGCGGGCAGCAGCGCCCCAGGTGCCACAGGCGGCGCCGCAGCCGCAGACAAGGCCGCGAACTGAGCCGGGACCGGCTCTGGCGCCTGAGCGGCTGACCTACCGGGTGGAGGAGGTCGCCGAGATCATGGGCGTCACTGACTCGACGGTGTGGAAGTGGCTCAGAGAGAGCGGCTTGCCGTCCCGGAGGATCAACCGCGTTCGCCTCATCCGCCGCGTCGATCTGGAAGCGTTCATCGACGCCATGCCGGCGTCGCGGGGAGGCCCGAAGGACGAGTGATGCGAACTCGCGCTGAGCTTCGGTAGCTAGCTGGGCAATCCACCTTGCGCTGTGGCGATCTCAATCGCCTCCTGCACGTTCGGCCCTATCGGGTGGTGATGCCGGTCGAGAAAGGCTTTGGCAGCCGCAAGCCGATCGAGCGCCGGGCTGGGCGTCCGATACTGCTCAGCCATAAGGTCGGAGGTCACTGCGAAGGCGAGTTCCTCGGCCAGCGCAGCGACGAGCGGCAAGGCGTCGGCGAGAGAGTTGGAGGCGATCATCCTGCATGTTGCGCCTCCGCCTCCATTAAATCGAGTCCAAGCCATTCTTATGCGCGACTCAGATGCTTCTCCACCTGCACCGGATCGCGCTGCGGATGCGCCAGAAATCCGCAGCGGAGGCGCTGGAGGCGTTTTCTGAGGCTTTCCGGTCGGGGCCCTGCCTGAACCCAGAAACGCCGTCAGAGACGCTCTGAGGGCAATTACGGCCGAGCCGGGCGAGGAAGGTGGTGCTCACAAGGTGACGATGCGAAGAAGCGGATCAGGCCGTTGCCTTGACCGGCAGCCGAAAGGGCGCTCCGAGCCGATTGAACGCGTTCATCGCCGCGATGATGATCGTGAGGTCCACGAGATCCTTCGGCGTGAAGGCCGCGCTCGCGGCCGCATAGGCTTCATCGGAAGCGTGCGTCTCGCTGACCAGCGTGACTTCCTCCGCCCACGCGAGCGCAGCGCGGTATTGGTCAGGGAACAGATGGGGGACCTCGGCTCAGACCGGAACCAAGGCGACCTTCTCGAACGGCATCGTTTTAAGAAGATCCCGGGTGTGCAAGTCGATACAGTGCGCGCAGCCGTTGATCTGCGACACCCGTAGAAAGACGAGGTGAATTAGTTCATGGGGCAGATTGGTGCCCGTAGTGATGTAGTGGTGGATGCCGAAAAGCGCCTTGGCACCCTGCGGCGCTACCTCGTTCCAAATCAGCCGCTTGTTCTCGCTCATGACGGATCCTGATGCTCGGAACGTCGAATTCTGACGTTCGAAGCTATGACGAGCTGACCTGCATGGTTGTGACATGCCACGCAGCATTTCTGCCCGATGCCGCCGAGATGACATTCATCTGACGGTGCGCAGATCGCACAGGCTGTGCATCGTTGTTGGCACTCGCAGTGCCCGTCGGTTCGCAACCGCCAATCTACTCTTCCAAGCTCGTCGAGCGGGCAAGGTCGAGGATCAACGCGGCTAGTTCCGGTTCCTCAACCAGCATGGCGGCAACCTCGGGGCTCACCCATTGCACGTCACGCTGGCCTTGCTCGCGCCAGTTGGGCAGGTGATCCGTGACGGCCAGCACGTAGACCGCTACCTGACAAGGGACGACGCCTCCGCCGGCCAGCCGCTTGCCATAGGAATAGTGACCGACCGGCGTCTTGCTGATCTGACCAGTGACGCCGGCCTCCTCCTGGGCCTCGATGGCCGCGGCCCGATAAGGCTTGCGCCCCTTCATCGGCCAGCCCTTTGGCGGGATCCAGCGCCGTGTCTCACGTGTGGTAACCAGCAGAACCTCAAGGCCGCCATCCGCGGCCTGACGCACTGGCAGAGCCGCCACCTGCAGCGCGTTTTTCTCTGCCACCTTCTTCAGAGAAGCGGCCCTTTTCGGCTTCTCTGAGAGTGAGGGCGATTTGCGCTTCGGCACGGCGGCTCAGAACCTCACATGGGCAAACATCTAGGCTTTCCGACTTTGCGAGCTTCGACGCGAACGCAAGCGGCACCTTTTGGTCTGACGGAATGGGTTCATGAAAACAAGCCGGCTAACCATCGACGCTTCAGCCGCCCGGATCATTTCTTCCAGGTCGCGCCCGGCCTTCGCGATCATCCGCCGGAGCGCGATCGCCAGCGCCGTGCACCGTCCAATCTTCCAGTTCGCCCGTGCAGCCCCTTAGCGGCTCACGCCCCCAGGAGAGCGGTATTGCTGGCGAGCAGCGAAACGGCATCGGCAGGGATTGTCGATGCAAGCGTTATGATCAATCCTGCCTAGAGTCTGCTCCAGCTGAGATGCGGCCAAGCCCGAGGAAGGGCAGGTGCTCTCAACAGCAGGAGCACCGCCCACCGCTCCACCGACCTGTTCGAGCGGAGAAACAGGTCCCGCCACGACAGAACCCGTATGGCTCCACACGGTCAGTGGAGCGCCGGCAGCGAGCACCCTAATGACATTCAGCATCGCACCAACCCTTTGCGACCTTCGATAATCGTCGAGGTTGGGGCGTGTACGCCGACACAATCGCGGCTGTGTTGCATTTCGTGTTGCGTGGTAAGGTCTTCGTGCGGTTGCGCACATAGGCTCAGGCAAGCTGATGCGGTGTGTGATTGGCATCTCGTCTGTGACAGTGCAGTAGGAACCTCACCATGAGCGCCATCCATCGCCGCCTCGAAAAGCTGGAGGCCACTGCCGCGCTTCATTCTCAGCCACATCGGGTGGCCCGCCGCTTCATCATCCAAGGACCGCATGGCATGTCTCACGGCGACGCCGTAGCCTTCCTGCGCGAGCAAGGACACCAGATCCGATACCAAGATCTCAACATCATCCGGTGCGTTATAGGTGCAGAGGACGGCCGGCCCGTGGATCTTCCTCTTGAGGATCTGACGCCCTACCAGTCATAATGATCGGAACCTGATAGACTCTGCACACGAGTGTCGGAGCACCTGTTACGATCCTGTAGTTTCAGAGGTTGTGGTGGCGAAGCCAGGGACGTTCAGCAAAGGCCAGAGCGGCAATCCGAAAGGAAGGCCGAAGGGCGCTCGCCACAAGACGACGGTGGCGATGGAAGCTTTATTGGCGAGCGAGGCTGAGGGGCTGACCCGTCGCGCCATAGAACTCGCGCAGGACGGCGACACGGTTGCGCTTCGCCTCTGCCTCGATCGCCTGATGCCCGTCCGAAAAGACCGGCCGGTGCCGTTCACCCTGCCCCCGATCGAAACGGCAGCGGACCTTCCGAAGGCCACCTCGGCGCTGCTGGCAGCTGTGGCCGCTGGCGAGCTCACCCCATCCGAGGCCGCCGAACTCGGCAAGCTGGTCGATGCCCACGTGAAGGCGGTAGAGGCGGCGGATCTCGCCGTTCGGATTGCTGCCCTCGAACAGCAGGGAGCCGCCCGATGACCGCACGTTTGACCGACCGCCTCGAACGGCTGGAGCGCAGCCGCCTTCGTGAAGGAGGATCTGCTTCGGTTCCGCGCGAGGTGACGGGCGCCTGGCTACGGGCGGTCGCAGTAGCTCTGGGCGGATATCCTCGCCCCCGAGTTGCCGAAGCGCCGTACTCCTCGGATAGCCTTAGCGACGGCTTCGCCAGGGGCCTCGGCTTTGCCGATCGCGCCGAGATGGTGAGCGGTATGGAGGCGGATCCCGATCGCTGGTGTACTCGCGTGGAGCAAGCCAGCGAAGCCCTGTGCGAGAGGTACAGGGCCGAGGGAAGCCCGCCCTCGGGCGATCAATCGTTCCGCGTGCTGTGCTCCGCACTGAACGAGGTTGCTGTGGCGAAGGCAGGCAGATCCGAATGGTCGGACGATGACACGTGCTTGGTGCAGGCGCTGTCCTACTATGGCGTCGAGGAGCAGGCTCGATGACCAGCCCGTCCCTGATCCGCCGACTGGGGCAGCTTGAAGCCGGTCGCCCTTCCTCCGCCCTGGTGCTGTCGCCGGCCGAACGGGAGAAGGCTGCCGAGCGATACGCTGCCTCGCTCGATGAGCCCGAGGAGGTGAGCGAGGCACAGCGGGCGTACTTCGCGAGCCGCACCCTTCACCAGATCGCGGCTGACTACGACCAGATCCTGCGCGGCGGCCCAGCGCCGTGGGCAGGCCGTTAAGAGCCGGAGACCCCCAGATGCATCACAGGCTGAAGGACCGGCTGATCCGCCTCGAGACGTCCCGCTCTCTGATGTTGAGCGGGGAACGCCCATTCATGGGTGGCACCAACCTCATGGTGCTGCTGGTCGCAGGCCACCTCGGCGGCATGACGGCTCATGAGGCTGTCGGTGAGGCCTACGGGCGGGCATTAGGCTACGCGGGCGGCTTCGAACTGAGATCAGTCCTCAGCCTCGAGCACGGCAGCCCAGCCGGCGAGGGACGTGACCGCCGGCACGCCGAAGCCGTGGCTCGCCTTCTCACCCTGAAGGGCGTCAGCGCCGAGGAGGGTGGTGGACCCGTGTGCGACGCGCTCCGAGCGCTGTACGACGATCTGCCCGAGCACGTCCGCCAGCATCCATTCGGTCGAGAAGTTGGGACCAGCCTCAACGAGGTGATGGACATGTTTCTTTGAAGCGAGCGGGCGCGACGCTCAGGGTGCGATCGACGCAGTAGGAACCCGGCGCGATCAGATAGCTTGCCGTCCAAGCCGGCGTTTCACCGGCAGGAGGCATGCCATGTCGAGCGACACCGAGAAGCATCAGCAACTCCTCAGTGCTCTCCGAGCCGCACAGGGCAAGGGTGACGGCTCGTTCGAGGAGGCGGTTACGCGCGCCTTCGAGCATGTCTTCGAGCACCTAGACCGACTCCACTCCCATGTGTCGCAAGGCGGTCCTGACGGCGAGGATCGCCACCTGAAACCCGGGGAGTCGCCCACGCTGCGATAGGTGCAACGTGAAGGCGATCCACAACGCCTTCGCGTCGTGGTGAGACGCACGGCCTTGCGTCGTCACCAACCACCTCCGGTGCAGGGTCAATCGTATGCGACCGCTCCTCGCATGGTTAAGAATGGCTTTACGAACTCGACCTCTGGTTGCATGCTGGTGTGGGGCAAATCAGCTGAGAGCCGTCATGGCGACGATCCGTGTTCTGGACCCGGTGACCGGCCAGGTTGTGACGATCGAAGTGCCAGATGCTCACCCGTAGCGCTTTAAGCAGCGACGGTCCGACGTCTGAGGGGGGGCTGATAGCCGAACCGCCGCCGCATCCCCGGAAACAAAAGGCCGCCCTTGCGAGCGGCTGGAGTCCAGGGAGGAAACGCCCGTGAAGGGCGTGATCCTTTTATGCCCGGCCGAGCAGCGGCGGTGTGCGCGATCGCACCGTGCTAGGCAGCTACCCCCAGCACGTCTCCTACCTTACCAGCTTTAGCCAGCATCCTCGGGCATTCGAACAATTATTTGTTCATAAATACAACCCCAAATTGCATTTAGAGGGGGTCGATAAATGTTTTTCGTGTTGGTGGCAGCGGTGGCGGGCACCTGCGTCGGTGCCTCATGGACGTTATACGCTGGGCCGGCGTGGATGATGGCAGCGGCTCTCGTCGGAGCTCTCTTCAGCGCTCTGTACGCCTACCTCATCATCGCCTTCGTTGACGACGGCTACGATGGGAAGTGATCGGCGTCCTCAGTGGAACCGATCACTTGGGTCGGATGAGGTGCTGTGTCGTGCGAGCAGCACCCCCGCCATCGTCAGGGCATGCCTCAGCACGGGCAGCATCTCCTTGGCGCCGTCCTGCTCGATGAGGCCATGTGCCATCAGCAGGTAGTCGGCGACGGCCTCCAACGGCGTGCCAGGCGGTGTCGTTGCGTTCGATGGCGGCGGGATAAAATGTGCCATCGTGCCGTAGGCGGTCATCGGCTCGGAGCCGCTGGGGCTGATCTCCGTGAGCGATCCGAGATAGCCGAGGAAGGTGCGATCGGGCGGACCATAGGAGGGAACGGCTCCGATCATCACCCAAGCATAGCTTCCATCAGCCCGGCGGAGGCGAAGGCGCAGACTGTACTCGCTCTGCTGATTTCTGACACGCCGCAGGAAGGTAACCGCGGGTTCGTAGTCGTCTGGGTGCACGCACCGGAACCAGCCGTGCTCGGCAGCTTCAGAGGGGGGTTGCCCGGTGAAGGTGGACCACTCCGGGCTGACATACGTTATGGCGCCGCTCGCGTTTGCGACGAAGATCATTCGTGCTGGCCCCCCTGCCTGCGAGCAGGGGCCGGGTCAGCTGAGACGTCGGCGCCGTGCTCCCTGCACCAACTTGCTCAACTCCCGGGCGAGTTCCAGGAGCAGCATGTCGGTGAGTTTCAGCAGGAACGGCTGCTTTACCTCTGCCAGCGTGTCGCGCAGGGCCATGCACTGATCGGCCGCGCGCTCCAGCGGGTGGTCGTCCTGGTTCAACGGCTCCACCACGAAGCGGGAGCTGTCCTCCTTGCGGTCGGTGATGTCGACGATGATGCCATGGCTGCGTAGCGGCCGACCTGCAACATCATGATAGAAGCGCCCCCGAGCCAGTACCCAGCGTACTTCACCTTCTTGCGGGCATGTCCGGTATTCGGCGACGAGCACGCCTGACGACTCGGCTGTCCGGTGAATGTATGCGGAGACCCACTGCCTATCATCGGGATGGATGCCAGCTACGAAACGTTCGATGGGGATGCCGGTACTGGCTTGGCGGAGACCCACCCCAAACAGGCGGGCCACGACGTCATCAGCGTAAATGCAGTTGCTCGCGATGTCCCAGTCCCAGCTACCCACCGCATCGGGGATGGCGAGCACGTCGATTGAGGGGGCATCCAGATGAAGGGTGTGGTGTGCGCCTCTCACGCGCGCCTCCGTCAGTAGTCCAAGCTGCCTACCACAAATTGCATAGCTATTAGCAAATGCTAGTCTCTGCGTGTGAAATTTCACACGCCTGCCTGAATGCGGCCTAAGATGTGCTTTATGAGATTGAAAGCTGGCCTTAGAGATTTCACATAGTCTGCGAGCAGCGAGCCCATCGCGGCCAGTGCTAAATCGTTATAATTAAAATATTTTGGAGGCGAAGATGGGTGACGAGGTACGGAACGGATACAAACAACCCAAATATGATTCGATCAAAAATGCCGATGTGAATTCTAGAGTTGGTGATATTGGATTACGTCGCGTACGACAGATAGAAGAAGCACTTGGCGTTAGCATTAGTCCAATTACTAGTGAGATCTTAGATTACAATAATTCAGATAATAAAAAATCACATGATCAGACAATTCAGCTAATTCGAGCATTTGATCTTATTTCTGATAATAATGTTCGCAATGATATAATTGAAATAGTTATTGCCGCAGCGCAGCATGAAAACCAGTCCGATTGATCGATGGCAAACAATTGATTGGCACTGTTGCTCAAATCACAACAGCGTTTAGCGTGGCTCCAGCCTGTGACTTCATCCTCCGTTGGTGCCGGAGCGCTGTGGCGAGTTTGCATCAACCCTCTCGCCAATCCCACGCCAACCTAAAAAGCCGCAGCTGAATGACCTTTTGAGCCTCGAAGGCCAGCGACGCCGCGGGGATGAGCCACCATGTCCAACTGATCATCTGCGACGGTTGCGTTTCGGACGCTTCGTGCGTGGCGTCCGTAGACACGTAATCCATCAACATGTCTTCGATATCGGCGGGTCCAATCATGATTGCTCCTCAGCGGTCATGCTGCACCGCACAATTCAACAGATGGCCGTATGCCTACGTTCCATGCGGCTGGTGCATTGGTGCATGACTGATCGCCTTTCTGGAATGGAACTGCTCGACCTGCGACCCTGCCTTCCGGCAGAGCTTGCGACGGTCTCGCGTCTCTGCCGGTTATAGACCCATGCCGCGCCGCAGCCGTTCGAGGGCAGCTTCCAATCCTTCTGACGCTCGTCGAGATGTCGACCGATCCACCTCGCCCATAATCACCCCCCTTTCCGGGGAAGCTTGCTTTTGGGCGAGTTGGGGTGCGGGCATGGCCCTGGGGGCGGTGACGTTGGAGGCTGGCGCCCGCTGCGGCTCGGGGCGCGGGATTGGGCGCCTTGCTGGCGCAGGGGCTCCACGAGCCGCCTGAGCGCGGGCATTCGCGGCCGTGAAGGCCACGGCGTACTCCTCGGCGAACCGGAACAGCAGCGGCCTCCTGTGCAGGCCCTCAGCCGTCCGCTGGTAGCGCTTGCCCGGGTCGGGCTCGTACCGGGCAACGAAGCCAATTTCCTCGAGCACGGCGAGCGCCCCACGCACCCGGGCCTCGGTCAGCCCTAGATCCTCCCGGCCGGCGATGGCCCTCCTATCGACCGGAAAACTGTAGAGGAGCCGCCTGGGGGTACTCCAGAACCGGCCGAGCCACGTCGCCAGGGCGAGGCAGGCAGCCGCGTTCTTCCGGCCGCGTAGGGCCGTCTCAAGCCTGTCCGCGACAGAGCGCGGCAAGCGGTAGGCACACGTCATCGTTCGGCCCTTTCGGGCCGCGGCAGATCGATCGGAGGCGCCGGCAAGCGCTCCGTTCCTCAGGCAAGCCGCTACCGTTGTCGGAATTGGCGTTCCGACTTGACTCCCGGGAGAGCCTCTGGCGATATCGGGGAGCGAATGATTTCCCGGTATCGCTGCTTCGGCAGCAGCACGGCCCTCCGTTTGGCGACGGGGGGCTGTTTGCGTTTCAGGGTCTCACTGCGGCGGCGGTGTTCTCCTCAGCGACACACAGGATGCGAGTCGCCCAAGCTGGCATTCGGCACGAACGGCAACGGTTCGTCAAACTTTGGCGGATTGGCGTCCTCAGAGCTGGCGGGATAGACGGCCCGATGGCTGTTCACCCGCTTCGCGGTGAGCCAAGCGAGGCCGCGGTTGAGGGACATCCCAGAGGGAAAGCGTCGCTTCACTGGCGCACCGCTAAGCCGCGCGAGGCGCTACCGCCCTTCGTGAGACCTGAGCCCGCTCCTCGACGACCGCGTCGAAGGTGAGCGAACCCACAGCAGCTTGAACTGTTCGAATACCGTTCTGCCTGACACATGTGCCAGCGAAAGCCGAACAGCGTCGGCTGGCTCGAAATCCACTCTGCACGAAATACGAGATGCGGCATCATAATCTGACTTGACTTATCCAACCAGTCGCTCGCTATCTTGAATTTGCAAAACAACAGATAGTTTGGGCCTCAATCATGGACGACGTCACACAACACGACGCTGATTTTATCGGTCTCGCCGCCGACATCGTTGGCGCCTACGTCTCGAACAACAACGTCCGTGCTGCGGACCTTCCCGACCTCATTGCATCAGTGCACGCCTCGCTGACTGGCCTCAGCCAGCCGGCAGCTGCGCCGGAAGAGGATCACAAGGTTACCCCGGCGCAGATCCGCAAGTCGGTCACGCCCGACGCGATCACAAGCTTTCTCGACGGGAAGCCGTACAAGTCGCTGAAGCGTCACCTCAACTCGCAGGGTTACACGCCGGACGAGTACCGCAAGAAATTTGGTCTGCCATTCGACTACCCAATGGTTGCGGCGACGTATGCGGCCCAGCGCTCCGAGCTCGCCAAGAGCCTCGGCCTCGGCCAACTCCGGCGCGATCGGGCAGCTGCGCGGAAGGCGGACAACGAAGTGCAAGGGGGCGAACCTGCTGCACCGGCGCGTCGCGGCCGGCCGAAGAAGGTTGAAGCCGCGGCGGAGTGAAGTGAGCCTGCTCAACCCATGGCGGCAGGGAACTGGGCGTACCCTGCCGCTCCGAACCGTGAGCCTGATTGTAGCAGGCCTCGTGATCGCGCTCGTGGGGATCTTCTTCGCCCTTGAGGACGTGATCCCTAACCCATTCCAGTAGGCTTTCTCGCCGCGCCGCAACCCAACAGATGTCTGTGCCGCCGCCAAGCTTCGCTGCTAAGTACAGGTGCCTTGCTGTTCCGATCACCCTTCAGCGAGGTCGGCGGGCCGGGTCTCTTCGGAGGGAACGCCCCGGCCCGCCGCTCAGGCTTTGCTGTCGCTCCCTAATACGCGCTCAGTCGGGCCGGTAGATAAAACAGCGTACAGCGCTGGCGTTAATTCGTGCTCAGTCACCGCGCTGTGTAATATCTTCCATGATAGCCTGCCGATGGACGCGCCAGTGATCCAAGCACTCAAACATTAATTGAGCTAATTTTTCAAGGAATTTGGTATCTTTTTCATCGGCCTTTTTCTGCTCAATTTTATCTAGGAGGCAGCTGATACGCTGCTCGCATTCTGCGATCTGCTGATCAGCACACGCGAGATGTAGATGCTTCAAATTACGCAACAGGCAGAAACCGGCTGGATCTTGGCAAGCACCCGGCTTACCTGAGCCGCTGACCACGAACCGCCGCGAGCCGTGGGCACGCCACGCACGTTGAGTGCTGCGGCAATGGCTGACAATGTCGTCGCGCCATCCGCCCGCACGCTTGCGAATGTCGGGGCGAGTTCTACCGCACGCATCCTGGCATTGTCCTGCCTCGTGCGGAGGCTAGCCTGCCGACCTTTGGTGGAAAATCTATCGACTTTTGTGCTCAATTTTTCGACATCCGTCATATACAAGGTATGATATGAGAAAATAGCTGCCTTGTCATTAGGGATAAATTCCTATATTAAAATCAGGTTTTTTGAAGCTGCGAGCAACCCATCGAACATGTATGATTTTTAACTATTTAATTGCCTGCAACCATCATATGGATGCTGCGTCTCACTTTGCTCCCCCGTTCGGTGAGGCCAGCGGGTTGAGCCTCGCCCCCGTAGAGGTTCAGCCCGCTATTACCGATCGACCGACACTCAGAACCCATCCTGACGCGTGCCGCGCGCTACCTCGGTCATCATTTCGTTTGGGAGAGGGCGCTGCAGCTGCAACGCCTCTTCTGCCGGCGCCTCGAGCCAGGTGCGCCACTCCTCCGCAGTAGTGAGCAGCACCGGCATCGCCTTCGGGTGTACCGGCCCAACCACGCTGTTCGCCTCGGTCGTCAGGAACGAGAACAGCCGGTGCTCCTCCTCAGCGGGCTCGTCCCGCTTCGGCCCACGCACGCCCGTCCAGGGTCGCCAGATCCCTGCGAAGGCGAACAGCGGCCGGCTCTCGTCGAGGGCGAACCATACCGGCGTCTTGCGGGGATTGGTGTCAGCGTACTCGCTGAACGAGGTGACCGGCACCAGGCAGCGGAACGCAGGCTTGAGCCAGGGCCGCCAGTAGGGCGAGGCGACGTTGCGCACGTTGGTGACCGGCTGCATGCCGGCTTTCGGTGGTGGCGGGAAGCCCCAGCGCATCATCGTCAGCACCCGCTCGCCCTCGGCGGCGTGGACGATTGGGGCCATCTGGTCGGGGAAGATCCCGGGCAGCGGCGGCAGGTTGCCGGTCTCGTCGCGGTCGATCGCGAAGGTGCGCCGGATCTCGTCCTGGGAGCGAGCCGAGCTGTAGAGGTTGCACATGGCCGCGATCGTAGCCGACCGGGCCCTGCCGGTCTCTTGATGCGACGCAATCTCGATCGCGCTTCGAGCCGCCGCTTTCAACCCTAAACCACCGTACCAACCATGTCAGACGTACAGCTAAGGGTGCAGAATTAAGGGCGGGGAGGCAAGAATTAAGACGCTGAGCGCAACGATCAGCTCAGGTCCTTCGTCTATATCATGCTCAGAGCAGCTTACGCTGCCTTCCTGAATGAAATATGATCGCGCTGATGATCTTCGACGCACCCGACAGCCCACTCAAGAGCCTCTTCAGGGGCCGCGAAAGTCAACGATGCACCTGCGTATTGGCATGGGCCAAAGGCTGCCTCTAAGCACCAGCGTCCCCAGAGCGTATCGTCAAGTTCGTCGTCGCGCTCAACGCGGACCACGACAGCAAGCAGCTTGTCGTCTACGAATAAGAGGTAACCTTGCTCGTCCTGGCTGGCGGTATTCACTAGCAGGGGCTCGCATCGAAAAGTGCGTGTGGTCATCGACCTACCTACGTTTCATCAGAAGGGCACCGTCATATTGTGGACGTTCGATCGGTGGATTAACAAATGAAACACAACTAGCCAAAGGTACGAACTCGCTGACCTCCCGTCGGCGCGTGCAAGGTGATGCTAAGCAGGGGTGCCAAAATGAAGCCTGGCCGCATCATGGATGGCTAGAATTCCTGTTAAACCACAACAGGTAAGGCTCCGCGGTAGAATAGTATTTAGCTTATCAGTATGATGTACATCGAAATCGCGCACAATATAATTGAAATTCGGAAACTCGCGCCATCATTATATGCTATTTTGTTGTTTGTGGGTGATTGTAGCTGCCCTCTAATGCCTAGTTTATGATAAAAATCAACACGCAATCAGGAACAATCGAAATTGCAGGATGTTACTTCAGATATTTTGATACCTAAGCTGGAGGACAGCCTATGGGCATGATAATTTTCCTGCTCCTCGCTTGCGGATTTCCAGGGCTCATATTTTTATATATACGCCAGCGCGTTCCTGACACCGCATGGTCGAGACATGCGGTGGCCTCTCGAATGCATACAGCACCGCCCAAGCCCTTTCAGCGTTATCCAGGCTATCTTGGTGGTCTAAGAGCTGAAGGCTCTGACAGTCAGAAATCAGATAAAATCCTGTCCGCGCATGGTGCAGGTATCGAGCACGGTTTTACTAGCAATACCACACGAAGTGATGACAAAGAGCAGAGATCGGAAGACACAAATCACATCGGCGGCGCCCTCGTTCGAGAGCAAGGCAAAACGCCGCCCGCAACCGACTCAACAGGTATTGGACCGCCTCCGGCAGGTTCTAAGATCAGCCCGGATGGGAAAGTTACCTCTGTGGATAGCCAGGAATGACGCACCCACTGACACGGCGAAAAATTGACTGCTCAACAGCAGAACGCCCGCCAAGGCCATACCCTCTGGCGGGCGCTCGCGTCCCTGAAGAATGCGAAATCGCTCCTTTCGCTGGAGCCCAATACAATTCGGCTATAACCGTTCCGCCTTGGTGTGGTGGCATGTCGATGGGCTTTCTAGAAGCCCAAGGTCAAATCCCAATCAGCTTGACCATGGAGGTAATGCTTTTGTCACTAAGCAGGACCCTCCCTTTCGAGCAATTCAAGACGAGCAAGATGTTCTTCATGCTGGCGCTGAACGTCCTCGAAGAGGATCAGGAGCGCCTTTGCCTCTTGGGTCGGCAAATCCCGCTGTCGCAAGCGAGCGATGAGGGCGCGCTGCTTCGCGATGAGCCGCGCGCCGACTTCGACGTGCCGCCGTACCATCCCGAGTTCAGCTTCGCCTTCGCGCATCGCCAAATCATAGCAGGGGTCACCCGACCCGGGGCGTCTGCTTCCCACCCATGGAGCGGTTGTGCCACTGTTTTGGACGGACTTACAGAGCCACTGCACTGACCATCGGCACCTCGTTCAACCGCGTCGTGAACCGCGGCGAGCGCATCTCGAATTTGGTCGACCAAGTGCGCTTCTCGAGCAGCCCAGCCCGCGCCGGCACCACGGCGCCGCGCCCGAAGCGGCTGTTGCAGGCGTCCATCGCCGCCATCAGCGCGCCGGACTTCTCCCGGTCGTGCGCACCGAACAGCGGGCGCGGCGCCTCGTCGAGCGGCACGAGGTCGGTAGTGACCAGCCCCGCCTTGCTGTAGCGCCAGGGCGTCGGCCCCTGCTCCCGCCAGGTCATCGCTACGCCGCGGATCGCCGCGTCGATCAGGTGCCGGGTATCGTTTGTTGCCTCCGGCAGGTGCACCACCTTCGAGACCGAGCGCATCGGGTCGCCGCGGTCGTGCTCGCTGGTGTGGTAGAAGACGGTCACCGCCGAAACCGCCAACCCGTCCCGCCGCAGCTTCTCGCCGAGCCGCGTGGCGTGCGCCGCCACCGCCTGCTCCAGTACTCTCCGCTCGGTAATCCTGCTGGAGAATGAGCGGGTGACGGCGCAGCCCTTGCGCCGAGCCGGCACGATCTCGAGCGGCAGGCAGGCGCGGCCGCGCAGTTCGTGGATGATCCGCTCGCCCACCACCGTCAGTGACTGGCGGGCCGGCCGGGGATCGAGGTCGCGCAGGTCCGCCACCGTATCGACGCCCATGGCCTCCAGGCGGGCCAGCGAGGCGCGCCCGATGCCCCAGACCTCGCCGACTGAGATCCCAACCATCCAGGCCGCGCGCTCAGCCTCATCGGACAGGTCGCAGACGCCCCCGAGCTCCGGCACGGTCTTGGCGATGTGGTTGGCGAGCTTGGCGAGCGTCTTCGTCGGCCCGATCCCGATGCAGGTGGGTAGGCCGGTCCACTGCCGGACGGTCGAGCGGAGATCCCGGGCGAGCGCCACCCGGTCGCGCTCGCGCACGTCGGAGAGGTCGAGGAAGCTCTCGTCGATGGAGTAGATCTCCACGTCCGGCGCGAACTGCCGGTAGACCGTGTTCGCCCTCGCGCTCATGTCGCCGTAGAGAGCATAGTTCGAGGAGAACACGCGCACTTTCTGCCGGCGGCACAGGTCGCGGATCTTGAAGTAGGGCTCGCCCATCCGGATCCCGAGCGCCTTGGCCTCGGCCGTGCGGGCGATAGCACAGCCGTCGTTGTTCGAGAGCACGATCACCGGCACGCCGGTCAGCTTCGGATCGAACACGCGCTCGCAGGAGCAGTAGAAGGAGTTGCCGTCGATCAGCGCGATAGCGCGGCTCATCGCACGAGGCTCGCGCGGGCCTTCACGTGGTGCCAGCGCACCGAGAACAGCAGCACGCCCCAAAGCAGGCCTTCCTCTAGATCCTCCAGGGTGAAGTCCTGATCCATCTCCGGGTTGTCGAACGTGAGGGCCAGCCGGTTGCCGGTCATGATCAGGCGCTTGAGGCTCATCTCGCCGTTGACCACCGCGACCACGACCGCGCCCGAGACGGGCGAAAGCGAGCGGTCGACCACCGCCAGGTCCTCGTCGTGGATGCCGGCGCCCTTCATGCACCAGCCGCGGACACGCCAGATGAATGTCGCGGGCGGGTTCGGCACGAGCCAGCGCGGAAGCTCCAGCGCCCCCTCGATGAAGTCCTCGGCCGGGCTCGGGAAGCCGGCGCACAGCGTCGGGAGCATGAACGGAACTCGCACGAGCCCGCCCGCATCCGCCACCTGCTCGCCGACCCGATAGAGACCCACGCGCATCCTCCGTCTCGGAACAAAAAGAGAACAAGCAGGCCATGGGTTCCGGTCAAGGCCACGCTTCCGGCTTACGCCACTGCGCCAGCCCGGATCGGTGATCTGATAGGTCGAGCTTAACCACGGGAGCGGCTAGGCTGGTCCCAACAGCAGCCTGCCGACTCGGAGGAGCAGGGATGCCGATCCGGCCGGAGCACCGCTTCTTCTACCCCATCGACTGGCCCCAGCTCTCCGACGCGATCCGCTTCCGCCGGGCGCGGGGCCGGTGCGAGGCATGCGCCCGCCCGCACCTGCAGCGGGTCTTCCACCTCGGCGATGGTCGCTGGTGGGATGCCGACATTGCAAGCTGGCGCGACGGTCAGGGCCGCCGGCTCCGGCAGCGGCTACGCGACGAGGACCTGCTCGCCCGGATCCGCGTCACGAAGGTGGTGCTGGCCGCCGCCCACCGTGACCACGACACCGCCAACAACGAGGACGCCAACCTGGCGGCTTTCTGCCAGCGCTGCCACATGCTGCACGACCGCGATGAGCATCAGCGCCGCCGCTGGCGCACCGTGTTCCGTCGTAAGGCCATGGGCGACTTGTTCCAGGGGCCGTATCCGGTTGCCTGAAGCTGACGCCACCACAGAGCGGCAGGCGGCAGGTAGATCGCCGGACCGAGATCAATTCAAGCTCCGGCTTAATGCGGATCCGCGATCCCGGACGGGCGGCCCCTCCTCGGCTCTGCTATGGCCCACAACGAGAGGACTGTTTCCAGACGGCTGAGGTGTGGTCATGAAACCCTGCGCTATATAGACTGCGATAACACGTAGCATAATCAGTATTTCGCTCGCATGTAACTGTATTAACAAAAACAGCAATAACGGACACCCGTAATATATAATATTTTTTATATTTATTATTGAGCAGCTAATTATAGTAATATCGTATTGATGTTGATTTGTGTTACTCTATGGAATTGGTATATGAACAGTTAGGTAATATAAATAATCATTGCATAAGCAATCAATCTGAAAAATTTAATAGAAAATTATAGTAACTGACACAAAATGCCGACAATCGGCAGTCGTCCCCCCCAGTGAGCCCCGAACGGCTGGCAGCGTCTCGCGAGCTAGATCACGCATGTTGCCCCTATCCAGGCGCGCTACGCCCCGCTCGTCCATTACGACTTCAAGCAACAACGGGGACCGCTACGAAATGCCGCTAAACCGCGCATCCCAGCTCGTCGCGGCGTTGGCATCGCTGATGCGGGACCGCGACGGCGGCATCGGCATCATCTTCGGGCTCAGCCTGATCCCGATCGTTGGCCTCGTCGGGCTCGGGGTCGATTACGGCATGGCGATCACCAACCGTGCGCGGCTCGACCGGGCGGCGGATGCCTCGGCGCTCGCCGCCGTGGTGACGGCCAAGGCCTACGTCGCCGCCAACTCATCGCAGTTTGGCGTCTTCGACAAGGCGAAAGCAGCAGGGGCCACGCAGGCCGTCAACACCTTCAAGGTCAACGCCAGCAGTGTACCCCTTTCGAGCGTGACGCTACCAACGCCGTTCGTCGACATCTCAGGCCAGACAATCACTGCCACCGTGACCTACACGGCGACGATCCAGAATAGCTTCGCGAAGCTATTCGCGGTTCCGACCACTACGGTCACCAACACGATGAAGGCTTCGGTCGACCTGCCGAGCTACCTGGACTTCTACCTGATGGTAGACGTGTCGGGCTCGATGGGCCTGCCGTCGACCGCGAGTGGCATGACGCAGCTCGCACAGAACAACGACGACAGTTTCTCGGACTACAAGCAGGGCTGCCAGTTTGCGTGCCACTTCCCCGGCAATAAAGGCTGGGGCCTGGCTGCGGGCAAGATCCAGCTCCGCTCGGACGCAGTGAACAACGCCGTCTGCGCGCTGCTGCAGCGGGCGACGACGCCGGCGGTGCAGAACCAGTACCGGATCGGGATCTACCCCTTCATCAACCAGCTCGCGACTCTTGCGAGCCTGACCACCGACGTGAGTGCCCTTAAGGCCGCGGCCCAGTGCTCGGTGGCTTGGCCGCTCGCCTTCACCAATCTCCTCGATACCGGTGCGACGCAGCTCAACTCCCCCGGCGATCCAACTAGTGGCATCGGCTCGGGCGGTACTCATTTCGAGGTCGCGTTCCCGCAGATGAAGGGGATCGTCGGCCTGAACGGCTTCGGCGACGGCTCGACCAGCGCGAGCCGCAAGCCGTTCGTGTTCCTTGTCACCGACGGCATGCAGAATGGGCAGCACTTCTTCGTCAAGCCAAACGGTACGTACGCCTATCCGGGCAACCCGTCGAAGTTCGTGGGCTACGGCGATGCCGGGTGGGACGGCTCGCAGCCAGCACAGATCGATGCCAAGAACTGCGATGCTTTGAAGAGCGCTGGTGCAGTAATTTCTATTCTGTACATTCCGTATAATCAAATAAGCTTTGTTGATAAGGGTGGCAGTGTTGTAGCGGAGAACAAGAAAGTCAACGCATTCAGCCCGACGTTAGCAAACCCACTCCAAGCCTGCGCTTCTTCCGGCTACTTTCGGACTGCCAATACGCCCGCAGACATCACTACTGCTCTCAATTCCATGTTTGACCAAGCGCTCCGGGTTGCTAGACTTACTCAGTAGGATCCCGATTAGAAGGTGCCCAAATCTTTGTGCGACCGTGGCGAGCATCAGCGCCGCCGCTGGCCGAGACGGAGCAGCAGTTGCGGGGCCTCCCAGCGAAGAAGCGGCAACTCGTAGATAAGCTGCGGGCGAGCGCCCGCCTGCCGACTTGAAAGCCACGCAGGATGATAGAAGCTACTTCAACTGCGTGCGGCACGTCGAATAGCTAAAATATGTGAAATGCATAATATAAGAGAGTTATGTCAAAGACCTTCAAGCTAAATCGCTTGTTGTGTTTTGCTTTTAAGTGAAAAATAAATTAATATTAGGTAATTCATGTAGTTTTATTATAAATAATTTACCTTTTTCATAAGAAAATGTTTTGATCTGGCAATGTTTGCGATTTAGAAATGACGAAAGATTATGTAGATAGCTACATCAAATCTCGTTTTTCAAAAAAAGGTGGACTAATGTCTGATATGATCCGAGGCCATATATTGGCAACCGGCCCTAGCAGTATTCCGACTGTCGATGGTAAAACATTAGGCACTCAAGAAATATCATTTATTAAAATAAAAACGCCTAAGGGGAATATGCATTTGATAAGAAATGTTGTTCTTCCTCTCGAAATTGTCACAATAATTGAAGATGCAATGGATCATGGTCATTTAACAGAGCTGTGGCTTGCCGGCCGCGAAAGCAAGCCACTTGTTTATGCAATCAGAACAGAAAATGAATGTTATTATACCAATTCCGTATCGAGCGGTTTATATAAAGACGCTCTTAAATTCTTCCTTATCGGGATACCAACTATGCTATTTCTCTGTGCGGGATTGTTGTTTTGGGCTATGTCCATCTTTGCAGTAATAGCAGCTATGATTTCTGCTGCGAAATACACTGAGGAGCAATTTATCGCTGGATGGGAAAAAGGAGTTCTAAAACAGGTCGATCCAGTGCCAGAACTATCTGCATCGACCGTGACATAGAGCATCTGCAAAAAAGCCGTGACGCTTTGGTATGGTATGTCTTTCTCCTCGGCGACGGCTAATGGTAGGATGCTGAGACCTCGGACTGATGCCACGCCCAGGCCGTCGGCGCCAGCAGCGGTTCCGCAACGAGCACCAGCGCCGCCGCCGTCAAAACTTGTTCCAGCGCGGCGCTCTCAATCGCCAACGATATATTCAAATACTAGGCGCGAATGTGGGCTGTCGTATGAGTAGGCCACAACCTCGCATCCCTTCCTGATCGGACCCGGTCCAGTCAAAGTTAGGATCTCGTTGTGTTTCGAGTATATGCCGCGGACCGGGTAGCTCGCTGGTGCGCAGCCTTGCTTGAAGGCATAGGCAGTCCCAAGCATGAGGCTACCAGGCTTTAGGTCTCCCCGGTACAGGACGGCACCCGCCTTCACTACCCCCCTAAGATCTGGCTTAAGGCGAAGATACGTGATGGAATTGGTTTTGGGATCAACGCGGACCTCACTCCGGTTGTGCAACCATCCATCCTCAGAAGGCTGAAAGGGATCGGCCTTTGTCGCCTTTGACGGTTGTGGTAGTGGTGGGATGGAGATGTACCGCTTACCTTCGGTCTCGATGGCGTTGCCATCGACGCGCCAAGTTACGTCGACATCGCCCGCGATATGCCCGTTGCTCCAGCAAGCCTTTGCTCTGAGACGACCCGCCTCAACCGTGGGATTTTTACAGTCAAGACCCTGCACCCCGACCATATTTTCCTTGCTATCGATATGGATGTAATCTCCATCTGCAGCACGGTAACCACCGTCGGCTGCACCCACAAGCGCATTAGCTTTGGTAGTCTCGCAGACTATGCTGAAAATAATAAGACCGAAGGCAAAGGCTATGTTTCTCATATGAGCATCATGGCTTCATAGCCTTGCAAATTTGTTAATATAAATATTTATATATGTGCATGATCTTCATTTTTGTCATAAACAAAATTAGATATCTTCGATCGCACAAGTTGCTTGGAGGCTGCAGGTGGTTGCGATGTACAAGAAAGATGACGCAATCGCTTAGAGACCCTACAAAAACCCTGACCCCGAATGCCCTTTGAAGGCGTTCGCTCGCCGGATGTAGCCGACGACCGTCCGGGTATCCCGGTGCCCGGACTGATCCATGATGCGGGCGAGATCTGCCCCACGCTCGGCGGCGGTGGTAATGTAGCCAGCCCTCAGGGAGTGAGCCCCAAACGTCGAGGCATCGAGCCCGGCCGCGGTGGCGTACCGCTTCACGATGTCGGCGACAGCTTGGGTAGTGAGGCGAGGCGCAGGAGTCGCATAATCTGCGACACCAGAGGCATCAGCGGAGGAGTGGCGAAGTTCGCCAACCCTTCCCCTTTCGCGTGGGAGGGTGCCCCGCACCCGTCCGGATCTCGAGACCGGCCGAAACACCGGCCCCTCCGTGATCCCGGCGCTATCGAGCCAATCGCGCAGCAGGGCAACCGGCCGGATGAAGCGGCCATGCGGAATAGCCTTCTCGAACCCGGCGCCTTCCTGGTCCACCTTCGATCGGCGCACCAGCACCCTCAGGCCCTCCGGATCCTCGCGCAGGTCCGCCACGTCGAGGGCGACGAGCTCGCTCCGCCTGAAGGCCCCCGCGAACCCGAGGGCGAGTAGAGCTCTATCCCGCTTACCGGTGAGGGTGTCGGGCGTGCGCATCAGCATCGCCATCACAATGTCGGCCGTTGCCGCTGCCTTCTGATCCGGGGCCGTCCCGACCTTCCTCCGGATGCCCTTCATCGTGGCTCGCACCGCCTCGTCCTCAGTCGGGTCCGGCTGCCGGACGAGCTTGTGCGCGTACTTGATCGCGGCGAGACGCCGACCGATCGTTGAGGCGGCTCGTCCCGCCTCGGCCTCCGCCACCAGGAAGCCGGCCACAGCCTCAGGGCTCGCCGGCAGTGGCCGGAAGCCGTAGCGGCTGCACCAAGCCTCGAACGCCGCAGCATCGCCCCTGTAGGCTCGCACGGTGGCGTCGGCCTTGCTAGCGCGCTGGTAGGACTCGACGAGGGTGGCGGCTTCGGCGGGCAGGCCGGCGGAAGTTTGCGCCGCGGCGGCGCCAACCGGCAATGCAGGCGTCAAGTTGTTGTCTGCATACTCGGCGGGCAGGCTGGCGGGCCCGCCCGTGTCGCCAACTTGGCGACTTGGTTCAGCAGACGAAAAGATTTCGTTTGCAGCCGGGCGGCCAAGTTGGCCACTCCGCTCCGCGGGCTCGGCCGGAAGCAAGTGGCAGAGTTCGCCACTTGCCACAGCCTGTGACGAGTGAGGCCGGCGGCTACCCGACATCGGCGCAGCATCCCTTTTCGGTCCCGAGCGCTTCCCCGATCATGGCGCCCATCTCCTCGTCACCCCAGGCAGGGAGGCCGAGATAGTGTCCCGGCCGGCGAACCATCCCGCACCAGAACCGCCCGTGCTCGAATTCCATCGCGGGGCACGGGGCGCCTTTGACCGCACCCGGGACGAACTGGCGGGCCACCCCGCAGGGCTCGGCCGCGCAGCAGAAGCCGCACCCATTGCAGGGTGATCCGAACTCAGGCTTGGGCGGCGCCTTGGCGGTGATCGCCTCGGCGAGGAGCCACGCAGCTTCCGGCATCTCGCGGAACAGGCTGGCGGGGCTCGGCGCAGGCCCGGCGCGGCCTGTCTCATGTTGGAGTGATCGCGCCGGAACCCGCCCGCCAAGTGAGGCGGATCCTAGCACATCGGCAGGGGTGACCGAAGCGCCAGCGCGCCCGGTCCCCGGATCGGGGGAGCGCGCCGGCAACTCCCCGGCAAGCGGGCGCGAGCCTACCACACCGAGACCTGGAGATGAATGATAGCCTGGGCTTTGTTTCATCACCGATCCTGCGACCGCGCCTGTCTGAAACTTTCGAGAATGACGCTTATCGAAAGTTACATCTGGTGTCGGCGCACCGCAAGGCTATCGTGCTGTAATGCTACAGCGCTGAGACGCCAAAGTGCTACACAAGGCAAAGAGGTGGCGTCATGACCCTGAGGGCGACGCCTACCACGCCCGATCGTGCAGAGACCGCTCCGGGTGGAGGCCGCGTGAAAACGCCGAGGGCGACAATGACAGGAGGAATTCTGATCCGCCCGACCGAGGCCTTGCTTGCTGAGAGCGCCCGAACGAACACCGCCAGACCTTGCACGTTGATCGCCATCAGCTGCAGGAGCGCGCGAATGATCGACCCGACGAAGAGCACCGACCACAACGAGGTCCAGCCGCATGACCCGGCCAAAGCCAAGGCGGATCTCGCCGCTGCCAGCGCGCCTGGCCAGCTGAAGCCGGGTGATGATCTCCAGGAGCGGCAGGATCAGCTCCTCGACCAGGCGGTGGAGGAGACGTTCCCGGCCAGTGATCCGATCTCGCCGAAGCGGATCACCAAGTAGTTCGCTCAGGGCGGCCTGTGACAGGGCATTTGCCGCGCTTGTGCAAGAAAGTGCCATCTGCCTAGGGATGGCGCACAATTGTGCTTGAGAGCGGCACGCCCGCAGGCTAAGACCCTCGTCCCAGACAGAAAAAAGGCCGCCCAAGAGAGCGGCCCGAAGTCTAGGGAGGAAACGCCCAAAGAGGGCACAACATGACCGCGACGCCGTCGCGGCCGTGCATGGGGTATGTATCCCATGCTTTTCTGCATCGCACCATACGACCTATGTCCCAGGAACCATGCGCTATGCGCATGGTTGCACTAACCATTTGTGCACATCTAGGTTGTATGAGGCGTGACTTCAGCTAAATCGGGGCATGGCCAGAGGAATGGGTCGCCAGCTGCCTTTTAGGGTCAGTAGGTGAACCAAGTCGGTCCGTCCTTGCGCTATCAAAGCGCTGCAGTATGCCAGCGCTGTGGCGCTTCGCTCATCGAAAGTTAATCCTCAACGCTGTCGTGCTGCAACACCATCATGCTGTAGCGCTACAGAGTTTTAGCGCTGTAGCGCTGTAGCGGTGCGATGAAGGCCTTTGTGATCATGCTGAGGGTTCATCACGGGCAGTCGGGCAAGGGCCGCTGAGGGTGGAAAGCAGACCCTCGTGCCATGCCCGTCATGGTCGGCTTACAAATCCCGTGTGATCGTCACACGGCGCTGTCGCTCGGCAATAGCTCGAGGTCATTCTCCTCCTCGCCCACATACACCGGGACGCCGCGCAGCACGCCCTGGAAGCCCATCAGCGGCGCGCCGATCATCAGCCCCGATGAGCCGATGCGGTACTCGCGGATCGTGCCCTCGTGCGTGCCGGCCCGCTTCTTGACCACCGAGATCGCTCGCCGCACATGCCCGCGCGCCTCAAAGTAGCGCAACAGCACGACCGTGTCGGCCAGATAGGTGACATCGACCGGCGCCTTCATGTCGCCGACCAACCCATGCTGGGCGACAGTCAGGAAGGTCGCGGCCCCTTGGCGGTTGAGGTATTGCAGCAGCTCGTGGATGTGCAGGATCAGCGCATTCTCCTGCGGCATCGCGGCCTGGTAGCCGTTCAGGCTGTCGATCACCACGGTCTTCACCGCGTGCTCGTCGACGCAGTTGCGCACCCGGTGGGCGAACTCGCCCGGCGATAGCTCGGCGGCATCGATCTGCTCGATAAAGAGCAGCCCCTGGTCGCGCAACGCTTCAAGGTCGAAGCCGATCTGCCGGGTCCGATCGAACAGGAGGCCCAGCTCCTCGTCGAACACGAACATCGCCGCCTTCTCGCCCCGGGCGACGGCCGCGAGCACGTACTGGATGGCCAGCAGCGATTTGCCGGTGCCAGCCGGCCCCAGGATCAGGGTGCTCGATCCCTGCTCGATCCCCCCGCCCAACAGAGCGTCGAGCTGGCCGATGCCGCTCACCAGCTTGGTGCGCGCGAACGCGGTCTTGTGCTCCAGCGAGATCAGACGGGGGAAGACCTGCACGCCGCCCGTCGCGATGGTGAAGTCGTGGTAGCCGCCGCGGTATCGCTGGCCGCGGTACTTGGCGACGCGCAGGCGCCGGCGCTCGGCCCCGTACTCAGGTGCTATCTCCTCCAGGCAAATGACACCTTGGGCGACGCTGTGGACAGTCTTGTCCATTATGTCGGCGGTGAGGTCGTCGAGCATCAGCACGGTGGCGCCGCGGCCGGCGAAGTAGTGCTTGAGCGCCAGGATCTGCCGGCGATAGCGCAGGGAACCGCCAGCCAGGAGGCGGATCTCGGACAGGCTGTCGAGCACGATGCGTGCTGGCTTGCGCTCCTCGACCTCTCGGATGATGGAGCGGGTGCTCTCGCCTAGTTCGAGGTCGGAAGAGTAGAGCAGGCTCTGCTGCTGGCTCTCCTCGAACAGGCTCTCAGGCGGGACGAGTTCGAACACCGAGATACGCTCGTCCAGGCTCCAGCCGTGCGAGGCGGCGTTCTCGGACAACTCCTGCTTGGTTTCCGAGAGGGTGATGTAGAGGCCCCCTTCGCCGGCTTTGCCCCCTTCAAGGAGGAACTGCAGCGCGATCGTGGTCTTGCCTGTGCCTGGGTCGCCCTCAAGCAGGTAGAGGCGATCACGGGTGAGACCGCCGCCCAGGATGCTGTCGAGGCCGGCGATGCCGAAGAGCGCCTTTTTGCTCAGCTCAGTGGGCGTGGTCATGGAAGCCGATCTCGGTGAGTAGGTTGGCTCGGTTCGGCGATCCGGGCCCATCGTTGGTGCGAGCGCTCCTGATCATGAGCCGCTTCTCGGATCGTTCCTGCCGCATGCTGGGGGGGTGTACCACGATATGACCATCCACACAGCGAACGCTTACGTCCGAGAGGGGTCGAAAGCGGCTGGACGCGCGAACCAGCCGCGGTGATACGTGCCCAGGCCCATGCTCAAGGTCCTCAAAAGCGCTATGGCATGACAGCGCTACAGCATGGAAGCGCTGCAGAGCTATTTCTCTTGCTTCGCTCCGGCCTTTAGCGCCTCGACGGATGGATGCCCGTGCTTCTGCAACGCGGCATCGATCCCCTCCATGATGACATCGTGCACCTTCACGTCCCGGGTGAAGGCGATCTCGCGCAGCCGGCGATGCACCTCGCGCGGCAGGTAGATGGACGTGTGCACCGTCTCGGGGCGCGGGCGCCGGCCAGTCGGCTTCGCGGGAGCCTCGAGCGGTGCCCGATCGGCGGGAGCATCCGGCTTGGGCGCGGCCGGCTCGGCACCTGGCAGGGTGAGGCCACCAATCAGGGAGGGGCGCTTGCTCATGTCCGGTTGCCCTTCATCTTACGATCCACCCACACCCAAAGCGCTCGGATCTCCTCGGCTGCTTTCCCGTCCGGGGCGAACTCAGTGACGCCCTGCCCGGCCGCGATAGCGTCCTGATGGTCGGCACGCTGCGCCAGCGGCGGCTCTGCCAGGACCCCGAACATGCTCAACCCGCTGGCTGCCTCCGTCGCCCGGGATGACCGTCCAGGCGGGCATTGGTTCAGCGCGAAGGCGAACCGATCTCGCATCCCGAGCCGCATCAGGGTCTCGATGGTCGGCATTGTGGCCTGTAGGTCGAGGCGCGAGGGACGGGCCGGCACAAGGGCTAGATCCGCGGCCTGCATCGCGAGATTGCCTCCAGTCGAGGATACGCCCGCCGTGTCGAGGATCGCGACTGTGTAGCCTTCCGCCTTCAGCGCCTCGAGGATAGCGGGCAACTCGCCGAGCCGATCGGACGGTAGCCTATCGACCGCGGGTGCTTCGGCCGTGCGAGTGTCACCCCAGGCCCCGAGCGAGCCTTGTGGGTCGAGGTCGAGGGCAACGACCTTCTCGCCGGCCTCGGAGGCAGCGACGGCGAGGGAGGCTGCCAGCGTCGTTTTCCCGACGCCTCCCTTCTGCGTGACGAGTGTCAGGGTCCGCATGTCTCACCTGTGATGCTGTCGCGCCGTAGCATCTAAGCGCCACAGTATGAAAGCACTGCAAACGTATGATGCCGCCGTGCTGTAGCGCTACAGCACTAAGATGCTATCTCGTCATACTGGCGCTGCGTTGAAACGGCAGGGGTGAAGGTACCTGCTACCGGCCGCTGAGCTGCTGGCACTCCTTGCGCGCCGCCTCGGCCCTCTCGTCGATCCACTTCGCCAAGTCGACCAGGTGCACGCCCTTGGCGCACCGCTCGCTGGCTTCCATCCGGACGAGGGGCAGGGCGATGGCTCCAGCCGATATCTTCTGCACGAGCTTCTGCGGTGTCAGGTGCCAGAAGTAGTCCCTGCACACGACGTCGATCGGGATCACGGCTGCGCCGCCGTACTGAGCCATCAGGAGGAAGGCGGTGTTCATCGACGGTCTCCGGCGGCCGCGTCAGCGCGACTCGTCTGGACCATGACGGCCAAAGGCCTTGTATTCGTGTTATGCGGATATGCCTTGGCGGCCGCGAGATGATGCAGACATGAATGCCCACGATCTCAAACCCGGCGAACGCATCACGTGCTCCAATTGCCGAGCCGTGTATGAGGCGACGGCTGACGGCATGATCAACGACCGCAACGACGCTCGCTGCCAGGTGTGCAGCGATATCATGGTGCACTGGCCTCAGTTCGTCGGGCTTCGTCTAATCCCGCCGAGTGAGGAAGCGTAGCCTGACGGCTGCCGGATCACCGATCGGGCGGGCGCTTCTGGTCCTCCCGGCCGGTGAACCAGAAGACGAAGATCGCAACGGCCCAGACTACAGCGGGAGCAACGAATAGGGGCAGAGCGCTTCCTACGGGACTCACGCCGCGTGCCGAGCCCAGTAGGCGACACCCCAACCGAACGCGGCGGCCACAATCGGAACGATGACGAAGGCCAGGATCCGAATGTCCGTCACGGGCGATGCCACCGCCAGCGGTTGGCATCATAGGCGAGCCAAGCGCCCACGGCGATAATCACCAGGGGGCCGCCGGCCAATGCGTAGAGCTCGAACCACGTCATTCCTTGAGCCCTCCTAAAACGGCCCTCGCCAGGAAATGTAGGCCCACCCCGAGGAGAACCCAACCCGGGGCGGCGAGACCAAAGAAACGGATCTGCTCGGCCGTCAGGTTCCCGAGGCCGTAGAGGGCCACGAAGAACGGCGCGATCAGGCCGCTGCCGATCACCGCGACAGCGATGTTGTTGAGGAACGTCGCAGACAGCTTGGCCCGCTCGTTGTGGATCAGGCTCACAGCGCGCCCTCAGTGCTCATCCCGCGTCCCGTCCGCCCGGTTGCGGAAGCGGATCCCGGCGCCGCCGCCGTTTTCGGGGATGAACTCGATGCCGGCCTCCTCGAACACCCTCCGAAGCAACTCAAGCGTCGATCTCTTAGCCTCGCCGTTCTCTGCCCTGTTCAGGGTGTTGCGATGAAGCCCGGTTTTCTCGGCTAACGTTGGGTTCGACCACCCAAGAGCCGCCTTGGCCATCCGGATCTGTTCTACGGTGAGAAGGGGCGGGTTTTCGGGTTGGCCCGGGTTCATGTGCTGACAGCACCATTTTAGGGTTGACGGCACCTGCTATTGGCACCATAAAGGTGCTCATAGCACATGAAACACCCGAGACCAAGTCGATGGCCGCCACCCGTTCTCTCCACTGGGCTACCGCGATGAAGGAGATCGCTGCGACCCGTACCCATCGCCCGGCGGGCCTCCTTGCTGCCCGCGGACTGATTGCCGCCACCTCCGCCAAGCGCCGCCCCCTCGTCGTTGCCGGCGAGTACGACCGTGCCGCCATCATGTCGGCCGCCATCGCCGCCGCCCGCGTCCACCAGGGCCGCACTGGCTCGACCTGGGGCGAGGCCCTCTCCGTCACCCTCAAGGCCACCTGGGCGCTCGCCAAGGCCGCCCGCGCCGCTCGCGCTCACTGAAGGATCGCCCAGCCATGAACGCCATCGCTTCCGCCGCCTTCGCAGCCCGCCCGCCCCGCCGCCCAATCTGGGAGCGGGAAGCCGCCCTGCGCGACAGCGACACCAACCGCCTGCCCGACCACTCCGCGTTCTGGGGCCGCTTGCCGCTGCCCTTCTCCCCGGCCGAGGCGTGGAAGCTCCTTACCCCCGAGGCTCAGGCAGAGATTGGTGCCGCGATCATCACCATGCACCTCGCGCAGTACATCCACGGCGACGGCATGGCCGATGCGGACCAGTTCCATGACGAGGCGCTTCGCGGTCAGGCGAGCGAAGTGGCGAACGACCTACTCAACCAGATGGATGACCGGCTGTGGTTGCTGTTCCCCGACCTGTATGGCCCCGAAGGTGATCATCCCCGCTGGGCGCTCAACAGCGG